>NZ_LZJH01000123.1:0-583 GCF_001666745.1 Mycobacterium sp. E2699
AACTCGGCACAGGCGTCGGCGATCATGGCCACCGTCTCCGTGGGGGACTGGACCGGCGTGCTGCCGAAACCGAAGTAAATCGGCGGTTTTCCCGCGGCGATCCAGGACGCGACCTCGTCATCGGTGTCCGCGCCCAACTCCAGCGTCAGCGCACCCACGAAGGGCCGCTTGCCATTCCATTCCGCCGCGAGCCCCGGGAAAACCGCCTCGTCGTAGGCCTGCAGCTCCAGCGTTCCGGCTTCGGCCATCCGTTGCCACGCCGAAACCGTCGTCGGCGGGAGACCCAGTTCCCGGCGTTGCGCGTCCTCCTCCGCCTTGGTGATGCGCGAGTACAGCCACCAGCCGGCCGTCAGTGTCGTGCGGACCACGGGCGCCGGTGACGGCAGGAAGGGGACACCGAGCTGACCGTTGACCCGCACCGGGAAGTGATGCAGCCCTGCGACCGGAATGTCGTAGTACTCCGCGACGTTGGCGGCGATTTCCTGATAGAGCTGGCCGGTCAGCAGCAGGTCGACCCCGTCCGCGAGCGGCTTGAGCGCGGCGCCCAGCTCGTCGAAGCCCGCCCGGACCGGCTCCATGGCCT
>NZ_LZJH01000124.1:0-974 GCF_001666745.1 Mycobacterium sp. E2699
CTGCGCCTACTTCGAGCGCGACGACATGACGCTCGAGGAAGCCCAAATCGCCAAGATCGACCTGTCGCTGAGCAAGCTCAACCTCGAGCCGGGGATGACGCTGCTCGACGTCGGTTGCGGCTGGGGCGGTGCGCTACAACGAGCGGTCGAGAAGTTCGACGTCAACGTCATCGGAATCACCCTCAGCCGCAACCAGTTCGAGTACAGCAAGGCGAGGCTGGCCAAGGTCCCGACCGGGCGCAGCGTCGAGGTGCGGCTGCAGGGCTGGGAGGAATTCGAGGACCACGTCGACCGCATTGTCACGATCGGCGCCTTCGAAGCGTTCAAAGCGGACCGTTGGCCGGCGTTTTTCGAACGGGCCTACGAGATCCTGCCCGACGACGGCCGGATGTTGCTGCACACGATTCTCGCGCATTCCCAAAAACAGCTGCACGAGCTCGGCGTCTCGCTGACCATGAGCGACGTGCGGTTCACGCGATTCATCTACACCCAGATCTTTCCCGGCGGGCAGTTGCCGGCGCAGGAAGACATTCTGAAATTGGCGCCCGCGGCCGGATTCACCGTCGAAAAGGTGCAATTGCTGCGGGAGCACTACGCCCGCACGCTCAATATGTGGGCGGCGAATTTAGCGGCGAACCGGGAAAAGGCGATCGCCATCCAGTCCCAGGAGGTCTACGACCGCTATATGCACTACCTGACGGGGTGTGAAAACTTCTTCCTGAAGGGCATCAGCAACGTCGGCCAGTTCACGCTGGCCAAGTAAGTAGCGCACCGCTGGCCGGGCGCTCCCAGGCGCCCGGCTACTTCTCGCAGGTGAATTGGTTGACGTCGGTGTAGCCCTCGCGGAACAGCTTGGCGCAGCCGGTGAGGTACTTCATGTACCGGTCGTAGACCTCTTGGGACTGGATGGCGAGCGCCGTCTCCTTGTTCGCCTCGAGGGCCGCGGCCCACGTCTCCAGGGTCCGTGCGTAGTG
>NZ_LZJH01000125.1:0-73679 GCF_001666745.1 Mycobacterium sp. E2699
CGTCGGCGGCCCGCTGCGCCGCGGCCGCCGCGGCGGCGACGGTCGCGGTGCGGCTTTCGATTTCGGTGAGCAGGCGCACTCGAGCGTCGTGGGCGGCGGCCGCCGCGGCACCCGTCGCGGCGGCGGCGTCGGCGACCAGCTTGGCTTCGTGCGCTTGGTTGGTGAGTTCGGCGATCCGCTCAGCGGCGGTCCGCGCGGCGACGAGCCGCGGGGCGGCGGCGGCCCGTTGTTGTGACAAGGCGGCGACCTGCTCGGTCAGCTCGCCGAGGCGGCCACCCGGTTGCTGGCCGACCGGCAACGCCGCGCCGAATCCGCCCGGCGCACCGTCGATCAGCTCGCGGCCCGTGAGGAGGCCGACCGGTTGAGCGCCCGGTTGGCCAAGCTCGCGGCCATCCAGCGGGACCGGGACCGGGTCTGCGCCGAGCTCACGGAGCCGCCCGTCGCCACCATCACCGACGAGCTGCTGCGGCGCATCGAGAACGCCGCGGCCGCCGTCGACCGCATCGGCGGGCAGCTCGCGTTGACGTCCGCGGCGGTGGAATTCACCGCCGTCGCCGACGTCGACCTGGTGGCCGGCGACGAACGGGTGTCCCTGCGGGCCGGCCAAACCTGGTCGATCACGGCGACCGGTCCCACCACCGTCGAGGTTCCCGGCCTGTTGAGCGCGCGGATCACGCCCGGCGCGACCACGCTCGACGTCAGGGCCAAATACGCTGCCGCACAAGAGGAATTAGCGGCGGCGTTGCGCGCCGGCGGCGTGGCCGACCTTGCCGTGGCGCGTTCCGCCCACGGGCGCCGCCGTGAACTGCAGGGCTGCCGCGACCAATTGGATGCCACCGTGGCCGGCCTGTGCGGCGATGAGCAGGTCGACCAATTGCGGTCCCGCCTGGCGCAATTGCGCGCCGATCAGCCCGCCGAAACCGATCTTGTGGCGCCGGACGCCGCCCGTTCCGAATCGGACGCCGCGGAGGCGGCCCGCGCGGCCGCGGCCGCGGAATGCGAGGAGCGGCGACGGACCGCGGCCGCCGCCAATGCCACGCTCGCCGAATCAGCAACGCGCGCAACGGTTTCACAGAACAACGCCGAGGCCCAGCGCGCCGAGCTGGACGCGGCCGCCGAACGGCTGGCGCAGGAGCGGGCGTCGGCGAGCGACGAGGACCTCGCGTCGGCGGCCGAAACCGGGCTGAGGGCCGCTCGAAGCGCCGAGAGCCGGGCCGCCGAGCTGGCCGACGAGCTCGCGGCCGCGGCGCCCGAGGCGGCGGACGCCGAATTGGCCGCGGCCACCCGGGAGGCCGATTCGCTGCGCGATCGTCACGAGGAGGCCGCGCGTGCGTTGCGGGAAATCGCCATCGAGCTCTCGGTATTCGGCAGCGAGGGCCGCCAGGGCAAGCTGGATGCCGCACAGACCGAACGCGAGCACGCCGCCGGCGACCACGCCCGGGTCGGTGGCCGGGCGCGGGCCGCGCAGCTGCTGCGCTCGGTGATGACGCGGCACCGCGACACCACCAGGCAGCGCTACGTGGCGCCCTACCGCGCGGAACTGCAGCGGCTCGGCCGCCCCGTGTTCGGCCCCACCTTCGAGGTCGACGTCGGCAGCGACCTGTGCATCCGCAGCCGCACGCTGGACGGCGTCACGGTGCCCTACGAGTCCCTGTCGGGCGGGGCCAAGGAGCAGCTCGGCATCCTCGCGCGGCTGGCTGGCGCGGCCCTGGTCGCCAAGGAGGACAGCGTTCCCGTGGTGGTCGACGACGCGCTGGGTTTCACCGATCCCGACCGGCTCGCCAGGATGGGGCGGGTGTTCGACACCGTCGGCGCGCACGGGCAGGTGATCGTGCTGACGTGCAGCCCGGACCGGTACAGCGGCGTCGAGGGCGCCCACCGCATCGAGCTCAACGTTTAGCGTTCGACGCCCGACGGTAATTGTCTTTAAGGTGAGTGTTCGCCGGGCTCCTCGGCGGAGCGGAACGATGGCGGGACAGGCTCATGACCATGAACGCGAAACGGCGTCGGCTGCAGGAAAAGCTGGCGGCGTTGCCCGGCGTGCGGCCCGTGCGCCGGCCCGTTTCGACCGGCAGCTCCGAGCGGTTCAACCTCTACTACGTTCGCAGCGGCCTCAAGTCGGCGCACCCGCTGGTGATCATCCCCGGAGGTCCGGGGGTGGCGTCGGTGCAGATGTACCGGGGATTGCGGCGCCGGGCCGCCGCCGCCGGCCTCGACGTCATCATGATCGAGCATCGCGGCGTGGGGTTGTCGCGGCACAACGACGCCGGCGATGACCTGCCACCCCGCGCCCTCACCGTGAACCAGGTCGTCGACGATGTCGCCGCGGTGCTCGACGACGCCCGCGTGGACTCCGCCGTCATCTACGGGACGTCGTACGGCACCTACATCGCCGCCGGGGTCGGCGTGCGCCATCCGGGCCGGGTCCACGCGATGGTCCTGGATTCGCCGCTGTTGTCCCGCCACGACATCGTGATCGTGCGCCGCGCGATCCGTCGGCTGCTGCTGCGGGGCGACAGCCCCGAAACCGCCCCGCTGGCGCCCAAGATCCGCAAGCTCGTCGACGCCGGGGTGATGACCGCCGCGGCGACACAGGTCGTCGCGACCATCTATGGCTACGGCGGTGCCGGGCTGCTCGATCGGCAACTCGACCTGCTGCTCGAGGATCGAAAGCTGTTGTGGTGGGCGATATCCCATTTCGCCACGCTGAGCAACCTGCCGTATCGGTACGAGGAGGATCTGGTGAGCCGCATCGCGTTCCGCGAGCTCGACTATGCCGCCGAACCCGACGGCCTGCCGCTCGACCCGGCCGTGGCGGAACGCGAAACCCGCACCCAGAAGGTCACGTTCGAGGACGAGCCGTACGACCTGCCGGCCGAGATGCCGAATTTCACCTGGCCCACCGTCGTGATTTCCGGGGGCCGCGATCTGATCACCCCGACGCCGGTCGCCGAGCGGGTCGCGTCCCTGATCCCCGGTTCGACGCTGGTGAAACTTCCCACCATGGCCCACAGCGCGCTGGACTTTCGCGAGCCCGCGGCGCTGGCCATCGCCGGCGCGGTGTGCCGGGGCGAACTCGACGGGCTGGCCGCCCAGGCCCCCGCGCTGGATGCCCTCCCGCCCCGGCCGGGAATTCGCTTGCTGTGGAAGGCGATCGAGTTGACCGCCGTCGCCGAGGGCGCCCTGCCGAGCCTGCCAGCGGTGCCGGCCTTCGGGCTGCTGCGGCGCCGGTTCAGCTCCGCATGAACCCGATCGCGGTGTAGTTCAGGTCGGCGAGACCGACCGCGCCGAAGTTGGCGAGCGTGCTGCGCACCGCGACGTCGCCGGGGGATTGGGTCAGCGGCAGGCTGAATCCCTCGGCCCAGATGAGCTTGTCGAGGTCGTTGGCCAACGCGCGCGCCTTGGCCGGATCGAGCTCTTCGAGCGTGCGCTCGATCGCGGCGTCGATCTCCGGGCTGCCGATCTTGCCGAAGTTGCTCGCCCCGTCGGACTGGTAGATCTGCGTCAGCGACGAGAGCGGGAACGCGTCGCCGAGCCAGCTGAACTGCGCGATGTCGAAGTCCCCTACGTTGATGTAATTGGTGAAGAAGCCGCTGCCCGACCTCGCGACGAGGTCGAGCTTGACCCCGATCTGGGCGAGGCTGTGCTGGGCGATCTGCGCGAAAACCCGGCTGCCCTGGGCGTCGTAGAACAAGTCGCGGACGACCAGCTGGTGACCGTCCTTCTCGCGGAACTGGCCGCCCCGCCTCCACCCCAGCCCGTCCAGCTCGCGGCTCGCCTCGGCCGGGTCATAGGGTGCGACGAAGCTGTTGTCCTGGTAGCCCTCCTGCCCGGCGACGTAGATGTGGTTACCCAGCGCCACCGGGTTGCTGGTGAGGCCGTACTGGACGACCTTGGCGATGGTCTGCCGGTCGATGCCCTTGGAGACGGCGACCCGCAGCGCCCTGTCCTCCAAAATCGACCCGTGGGCGCCGTTGAAGGTGAAGTGCGACCAGGCCGGGGCGGGCGCGCGACGGATCGAAATGCCTTTGGTCCGTTGGGCGATCGTCAGCTGGTCCACCGTGCCGATCCCGGTCGCATCGATCGTGTTGTTCTGCAGAGCCGGCAGCCGGGCGGCGTCATCGAGCACGAGGTAGGTGATGCTGTCCAGGCGCGGGCGCGCGCCCCACCATTTCGGGTTGCGCCGCAACACGATTCGCTGCGTGGTCCGGTCCAGCGAGGATACGATGAACGGACCGGCCGACGGGCCGGGCCCGTCGAGCTGCCCCTTGTTGAACACCTCGGGCGTGGAGGTCATGCTGGCCGGCAGCAGCATGCCGTTGCCGGCGAACATGCCGCGCCACTCGGCGTAGGGCTTGGCGAAGGTCATGACCGCCTGCCGGTCGTCCACGCCCCGGGTGACCGAGGCGACGCGGTCCGCGCCACCGGGCCCGGCGATCTCGAAGGTCTTGTCGTTTCCGCTCAGCGCGTGGATCTGGCTGGCGATGTCGCGCCAGGTGACCGGCGTGCCGTCGGACCACACGGCTTTCGGGTTGATGGTGTAGGTCACCACCTGCGGATTGGTCCCGGTGAGCTCGACGCTGGTGAAGTAGTCGGTGTCGACGGTCGTCGAACCGTCCGGCCCGATGACGAACGCGCGCGGCAGCGTCGCCTTCATCATCCCGGCGACCTCGGCCGAGTTGCCGTCGATGCTCAGGATGTTGAAGTTCGGCGGGAAGTCGCTGAGCGCGAGCCGCAGGTCGCCGCCGTCGCGCAGGGTGGCGGGGTTCTGCGGGTTGACGTCGCTGGTGCTGCCGATCGACGCGTTGGTGCCCGTCGGGGCCGTCAAGTTGATGGCCGGCGAGCATCCGGTCAGCGTCAAAGCGGCGATCACCATCAGGCTCGACACCCGCCGAGCCTGCGTCCAGAGCGCGGATTTGCCCCCGAACCGCGCCCTGAGCGCGGTCTCGGCGCGAGACGACCTAGACATACTTCCCCGGATCTGGTTGCGGCACCGCGCCCAGCAGCTGACGCGTGTAATCGTGTTGCGGATTGCGGAAGAGCTCCTCGCTGTCGCCCTGTTCCACGATGGCCCCCGCGTGCATCACCGCCACCCGGTGGGCCAGGTGCTTGACCACCGAAAGATCGTGGGAGACAAAGAGATACGACAAGCCGAATTGCTCTTGCAGATCGAGCAGCAGGTTGATGATCCCGGCCTGGATCGAGACATCGAGCGCGGACACCGGCTCGTCGAGGGCCAGGATCTTGGGCTGCAGCGCGAGCGCGCGTGCGATGCCGATGCGCTGCTTTTGCCCGCCGGAGAACTCGGCGGGGTAGCGGGTCGCGTCCGCCCGGCGCAGGCCCACGATGTCGAGCAGCTCGGCGACCCGCGCGTTGGTGGCGATCTTGTCGAAGCCGTTGGCCCGCAACGGTTCGGCGAGCAGCTCGAAGACCGGCAGCCGCGGGTCCAGGGACGCCACCGGGTCCTGGAAGACGACCTGGATGTCGCGCCGCAGCGCTCGCCGGCTCGCCGCCGTCAATGACGCCACGTCGTTCCCGAGCACCTCGATCGAGCCCGACTGCGGCGCAACCAGTTCCAGGATCTCGTGCAGCGTGGTCGACTTGCCCGAGCCGGATTCGCCGACGATGCCCAGGGTGCGGCCCTGCCGCAGCTCGAAGCTGACGCCGTCGACCGCGCGGACCTCGCCGACCGTGCGGCGCAACACCACGCCCTTGGTCAGCTTGTAGGTCTTGACCAGATCGCGCACCCGCACGACGACGGGCGAGTCGCCAGAAGCCAGCTCCGCGTGCGCGGCGGTGCTGACCCCGTAGATGTCCGCGGCGCTGCGATCGCCAACCTGGTCGGTGCGGATGCACGCCGCCCGGTGGTCCACGCCGACGGAGATCAATTCCGGTTCCGCGGTGCGGCATTCGTCGATCACCAGCGGGCAGCGCGGCGCGAACGGGCAGCCCGGCGGCAGCCCCACCAACGACGGCGGAGCGCCGGGGATCGGCACCAGGCGGGCGCCCTGCGCGGCGTCCAACCGGGGAACGGACCCCAACAGCCCCACCGTGTAGGGCATCTGGCGGCGGCGGTAAAGCTCGGCCACGCCGGCGAATTCGACGACCCGACCCGCATACATCACCAGCGCCCGGTCGGCGAACTCGGCGACCACGCCGAGGTCGTGGGTGATGATGAGCACCCCGGCGCCGGTCACGTCGCGGGCGGTCCTGAGCACCTCGAGTATCTGCGCCTGCACCGTGACGTCGAGCGCGGTGGTCGGCTCGTCGCAGATCAACAGGTCGGGGTCGTTGGCGATCGCGATCGCGATCACGACCCGCTGCCGCTCGCCGCCGGACAGCTCGTGCGGGAACGCGCGGGCGCGGCGCTGCGGCTGCGAGATGCCGACCAGCTCGAGCAGTTCCACCGCGCGGCGGCGGGCGGCCTTGCGGCCGACGCGCGGCTGGTGCACCTCGATCGCCTCGGCGATCTGGTCGCCGACGGTGTACACCGGTGTCAGCGCCGACATCGGATCCTGGAACACCATGCCGACGGCCTTGCCGCGGAAGCGTGACATCGCCTCGTCGCCCAGTCCCAGCAGCTCGGTGTCGTGCAGCCGAACCGAGCCGCGCACGCGCGCGTATTCGGGCAGCAGGCCCACCACCGCCATCGCCGACACGGACTTGCCCGAGCCCGATTCGCCGACCATGGCCACCACCTCGCCGGGCTCGATGCGGTAGCTGATGCCGCGCACCGCGGTCACCGGTTGGCCGTCGGTGGGAAAGTCGACGGCCAGGTCGGTCACTTCCAGCAGGCTCATCGGGCGCCGCCCCGCCCCATCCCGCTGCCCGGGTCCAGCGCGTCGCGCAGCCCGTCGCCGGTCAGGTTGGCGCACACCAGGATCAGGACCAGCACACCGGCCGGAAACAGGAACACCCAGGGGAAGGTGGTCGCGGACTGGGTGCCGTTGGCGATCAGGGTGCCCAGCGACACGTCGGGCGGCTGGATGCCGAAACCGAGGAAGCTCAGGCCGGTTTCGGCCAGGATGGCCGAGGCGACGTTGAGCGCGGCGTCGATGATCAGGATCGACGCGACGTTGGGCACCACGTGGCCGAGGATGATCCGGCGGCTGGAGACACCCATATACCTTGCGGCGCGGATGAATTCGCGCTCGCGCAGGCTCATGGTCATGCCGCGGACCATGCGTGAGCTGATCATCCAGCCGAACGCGGCCAGCAGCAGCACCAGCAGCAGGACGCTGGACGACTTCTTGACCCGCGGCGTGAGGATGGCGATGAGGATGAAGCTCGGCACCACCAGCAGCAGGTCGACCACCCACATCAGCACCCGGTCGCGCCAGCCGCCGAAATAGCCGGCGATGGACCCGACGGTGGCGGCGATGCCGGTGGAGATCACGGCCACGCAGACGCCGATCAGCATCGACTTCTGCATGCCGCGCAGGATCTGCGCCAGCAGGTCCTGGCCCATCGCGTTGGTGCCCAGCCAGTGCCGGGTGTTCGGCGGCTGCAGCAGCGCGTTGAAGTCGAGGTCATCGTAGGAATAGGGCAGCAGCGACGGCAGCGCGTAGCAACCGACGAACAGCAGCACCAGCAACGCCAGCGACGCCACCGCGAGCCGGTTGCGGGCGAACCTGCGCAACACCAGGGTGCGCCGCGAGGCGAACTCCACCTCCTCCGGGGCCGAAAGTCCCTGCGCCGCAGTGGTTTCAGCGCGCGTCATGACACCCGCACCCTCGGATCGAGCGCCGCGTAGAAGACGTCGGACAGCAGGCCGGCCAGCAACACCACCGCGCCGGAGAACAGGGTGATCGCCGCGATGATGTTGGTGTCCTGGGCCGTGATGCCCTGCACCAGCCATTCGCCCATGCCGTGCCAGCCGAAGATCTTCTCGACGAACACCGCGCCGGTGACCAGCCCGGCCACCCCGTAGGCGAACAGCGTCGCCAGCGGTATCAGCGCGGTGCGCAGCCCGTGTTTGAGCAGCGCGCGCCGACGGGTGAGGCCCTTGGCGCGGGCGGTGCGGATGAAATCCTGGCCGAGGACGTCGAGCATCGCGTTGCGCTGATAGCGGCTGTAGCCGGCGGCGGCCATCAGCGAGAGCGTCAGCGTGGGCAGGATCAGATGCCGCAACCGGTCGAGCAACTCGTGCCAGCCGCCCGCCACGCCCGGCGACGTCTCGCCGGTGTAGTCGAACAGCTGGACGCCGAGGGCCCAGTTCACCCGGAGCGCCCCGAGGATCAACAGGTTCGCGATGACGAACGACGGCGTGCTGAGCACGAGCAGCGCCACCATCGTGACGAGGCGGTCGCTGAGCCGGTACTGGCGGATCGCGCCCCACGCGCCCGCCACGATGCCCAGCACGGTGCCCACCACGGAGCCCACGACCAGCAACCGCAGGGTCACCCCGACGCGGCGCCACAGCGTGGAGCCGACGGGCTGCCCGGTGACGGTGGTGCCGAAGTCGCCGCGGACCACGTGCGACGCCCAATGCGCGTAGCGGATCGGGATCGGTTGGTCCAGGCCGAGCGCGTGGGCCTTGGCGTCGATGACGGACTGCGGTGGTCGCGGATTGCGCTGCAACAGGCTGTCCAGCGGAGAGAAGGCCAGGGACGTCAGGCAATAGGTCAGAAACGACGCCAGCGCCAGCAGCACGACATAGTTCAGCAGCCGGCGCGCCAGAAACCGGATCATGGCCGCCCGTTCCGCATTGGGACAGGTTAGCGAGCCGGGAGGTGTCTTGTGATCCGGCTGATTTTCATGAGTGAATTACGGGCGGCTGGTTGCTACGTTCGGCCGCGATATCCCGAGGAGGCGCGCGTGACGGTTACCGACGACTACCTGGCCAACAACGCCCGGTACGCGAGCGGCTTCACCGGGCCGCTGCCGATGCCGCCGAGCAAGCACGTCGCGGTGGTCGCGTGCATGGACGCCCGGCTCGACGTCTACCGCCTCCTGGGGCTCAACGAGGGGGAGGCTCACGTCATCCGCAACGCGGGCGGCGTCGTCACCGACGACGTCATCCGCTCGCTCGCGATCAGCCAGCGGCTGCTGGGGACCCGGGAGATCATCCTGATTCACCATTCCGACTGCGGGATGCTCACCTTCACCGACGACGACTTCAAGCGCGCCATTCAGGACGAGACGGGGGTGAAACCGCCCTGGGCGGCCGAGGCTTTCCCCGACCCGGCCGAGGACGTCCGGCAGTCGCTGCGCCGCATCCAGAACAGCCCGTTCGTGACCAAGCACGTGTCGCTGCGCGGCTTCGTCTTCGACGTCGCCACCGGCAAGCTCGAGGAAGTCACACCGTAGCGCTGCCCCCTTCCCCGCGCGAGCAGACGCAAAAGCCCCCAATCGGGACCAAATTTGGGGGCTTTTGCGTCTGCTCGCCGCGAAAACTAGCCCACCTTGTAGGTCGCCAGGGCCTTGGCGACCAGCCTGCCCGCCGGGTCGACGATCTCGGCCTCGCAGTTCACCAGCGACCGGCCCCGCCGCAGCACCCGGCCCACCCCGATGACGTCGGTGGCGCGGGCCGGCGCCAGGAAATCCAGCGCCATCGACACCGTCACCCCGCGCAGCGAAGGGGGCGCCTCCACGCCGCACCACGCCGCCGCCATGACGGTGACGTCGGCCAGCGTCGCGATGGCACCGCCGTGGACCATGTCGCCGATGGTGACGTTGGAGGGATCCCACGGCAGCCGCAGCCGCACCTCGTCGTCGCCCAGCTCATCGGCGACGATTCCCAGTTTCGCGACCAAGGGCGATTGGGGGAGGAATTGCGCAATAACTTCGCGGCCGCTCTGTGTTCCAGTTTTCATGCGCCCATGCTTTCGCACCGGCAAGCCACGGCAAATACCCGGCAGGTCATTGACACCGGCCGGGTGGGCTGGTTGCATAGACGGCAATGACCATAAAGATGGTCAAATCGATCAGCTTTATCAAGTAAACAGTCGAGGTAGCCGATGACCAGCGCTGTGAACGCGGCCCCCGCCGCCGGCCAATACGAGTTGAGCCACCTGCGCTCGCTCGAGGCCGAGGCGATCCACATCATCCGGGAGGTGGCCGCGGAGTTCGAGCGGCCGGTGCTGCTGTTCTCCGGGGGCAAGGACTCGATCGTCATGCTGCACCTGGCGCTCAAGGCGTTCCGCCCCGGGCGGCTGCCGTTCCCGGTGATGCACGTCGACACCGGCCACAACTTCGACGAGGTGATCGCCGCCCGCGACGAGCTGGTCGCCGAGTCCGGGGTGCGCCTCGTGGTGGCGTCGGTGCAGGAGGACATCGACGCGGGCCGCGTCGTCGAGACGATCCCGTCGCGCAACCCGATCCAGACCGTGACGCTGCTGCGCGCCATCCGGGAGAACAAGTTCGACGCCGCGTTCGGCGGGGCGCGCCGTGACGAGGAGAAGGCGCGGGCCAAGGAGCGGGTGTTCAGCTTCCGCGACGAGTTCGGCCAGTGGGACCCCAAGGCCCAGCGGCCCGAGCTGTGGAACCTCTACAACGGCCGGCACCACAAGGGCGAGCACATCCGCGTCTTCCCGCTGTCCAACTGGACCGAGTTCGACATCTGGTCCTACATCGGCGCCGAGAAGGTCAAGCTGCCGTCGATCTATTTCGCGCACCGCCGCAAGGTGTTTCGCCGCGACGGCATGCTGCTGGCGGTGCACCGGCACATGCAGCCACGCGCCGACGAGCCGGTGTTCGAGGCGACGGTGCGGTTCCGCACCGTCGGCGACGTCACCTGCACCGGATGCGTGGAGTCGGAGGCCTCCACCGTGTCGGAGGTCATCGCCGAGACGGCGGTGTCCCGGCTGACCGAGCGCGGCGCGACCCGCGCCGACGACCGCATCTCGGAGGCCGGGATGGAAGACCGGAAACGACAGGGCTACTTCTGATGGCAACGTTATTGAGGCTGGCGACCGCGGGCTCCGTCGACGACGGCAAGTCCACCCTGATCGGACGGCTGCTCTACGACTCCAAGGCCGTGATGGAGGACCAGTGGGCGTCGGTGGAGCGGACGTCCAAGGAGCGCGGCCACGACTACACCGACCTGGCGCTGGTCACCGACGGCCTGCGGGCCGAGCGGGAGCAGGGCATCACCATCGACGTCGCCTACCGCTACTTCGCCACGCCCAAGCGGAAATTCATCATCGCCGACACCCCGGGCCACATCCAGTACACCCGCAACATGGTGACCGGCGCGTCGACCGCCCAGCTGGTGATCGTGCTCGTCGACGCCCGCCACGGCCTGCTGGAGCAGTCCCGCCGGCACGCCTTCCTGGCGTCGCTGCTGGGCATCCAGCACATCGTGCTGGCCGTCAACAAGATGGACCTGATCGACTGGGACAAAGAGAGATTCGACTGGATCCGCGACGAGTTCCACGCCTTTGCGGCGCGCCTCGACGTCCAGGACGTGGCCACCATCCCGATCTCCGCCCTCAACGGCGACAACGTGGTGACCAAGTCGGACAACGCGCCGTGGTACGAGGGGCCGGCGCTGCTGTCGCACCTCGAAGAGGTCTACATCGCCGGTGACCGCAACCTGGTCGACGTGCGGTTCCCGGTGCAATACGTCATCCGGCCGCACACCCACGAGCATCAGGACCACCGCAGTTACGCCGGCACCGTGGCCAGTGGGGTGATGCGCCCCGGCGACGAGGTGGTCGTGCTGCCGATCGGCAAGACCACCCGGGTCACCGCGATCGAGGGGCCGAATGGCCCTGTGGAGGAAGCGTTTCCGCCGATGGCGGTCTCGGTGAGCCTCGCCGACGACATCGACATCTCGCGCGGCGACATGATCGCCCGCACCCACAACCAGCCCAGGGTCGCACAGGATTTCGACGCGACCGTGTGCTGGATGGCCGACAATTCGGCGCTGGAGCCCGGCCGCGACTACCTGATCAAGCACACCACCCGGACCACGCGCGCGCGGGTCACCGCCCTGGACTACCGGCTCGACGTCAACACCCTGCACCGGGACAAGGCCGCAGAGGCGTTGCAGCTCAACGAACTTGGCCGCATTTCGCTGCGCACCCAGGTCCCGCTGCTGCTCGACGAGTACACCCGCAACTCCAGCACCGGCTCGTTCATCCTGATCGACACGAACACCAACGGCACGGTGGCCGCGGGCATGGTCTTGCGGGACGTCTCGACGCAGGCGTCGAGCCCGAACACCGTGCGGCACAAGTCGCTCGTCGGTGCGGGATCCCGGCCGCGGGGCAGGACGATCTGGTTCACCGGCCTGTCGGGCTCGGGCAAATCGAGCGTGGCCATGGAGGTCGAGCGCAAACTGCTCGAAAGCGGTTTTCCCGCTTACGTTCTCGACGGGGACAACCTGCGGCACGGCCTGAATGCCGACCTGGGCTTCTCGATGGCCGACCGCGCGGAGAACCTGCGCCGGCTGGCGCACGTGGCGGCGCTGCTGGCCGACTCCGGCCAGACCGTGCTGGTGCCGGCGATCAGCCCGCTGGCCGAGCATCGCGAACTGGCGCGCAAGGTCCACGGCGAGGCCGGGCTGGACTTTTTCGAGGTCTTCTGCGACACCCCGCTCGACGACTGCGAGAAGCGTGATCCCAAGGGGCTGTACGCCAAAGCGCGGGCGGGCGAGATCGCGAATTTCACCGGGATCGACAGCCCCTATCAGCAACCGGAGCACCCGGATCTGCGGCTCACGCCGGACCGCGACGTCGACGAGCAGGCGCAGCTGGTCGTCGACCTGCTGGAGTTGCGCCCCTAAGCGCCGCGGGCGGCCAATGGCACAATCCTCACATGCGGATGTCGGCCAAGGCGGAGTACGCGGTGCGGGCGATGGTCCAGCTCGCGACGGCCGACACCGGCACGTTGGTGACGACCGACGAATTGGCGCAGGCCCAGGGCATACCGCCGCAATTTCTCGTCGACATCCTCACCAACCTGCGCACCGATCGCCTGGTGCGCAGCCACCGCGGCCGCGAGGGCGGGTACGAACTGGCCCGCCCCGGAAGCGAGATCAGCATCGCCGACGTGCTGCGCTGCATCGACGGCCCGCTGGCCAGCGTCCGCGACATCGGCCTGGGTGACCTCCCGTACTCCGGGCCCACCGCGCCGTTGGCCGACGTCTGGCGTGCGCTGCGGGCCAGCATGCGTTCGGTCCTCGAAGAAACCACCCTGGCCGACGTCGCGGCCGGCGCGCTGCCCAAGCACGTCGCGCAGATGGCCGACGACTACCGGGACCAAGAGCACGCGCGGCACGGCTCACGGCGCGGCGATTAGCCGCCCGAGCCGTAGGGCCGCGTCAGGATCTCCATGGCGTGCCCCGAGGGATCCCGGAAGTAGACCCCGCGGCCGCCGTCCCGGGTGTTGATCTCGCCGGGCCGGTTGGCCCCCGGGTCCGCCCAGTGCTCCAGGCCGCGCGAGGTGATCTTTCCGTAGATGGCATCGAAGTCCTCCTCGGAGACCAGGAAGGCGTAGTGCTGGCGGCGGATCTCCTCGCCCTCGGGCGCGTCGGCGTAATCGAGGGTGGCGCCGTGCTCGAGCGCGACCGCCATGAAGTGGCCGAACGGTTTGGGGTCGGGCAGGCCGAACAATTCGGCGAGGAATTCCGCGGATTCCCGCTTGTCGCGCGCGGCGACGATGGTGTGGTTGAAACTGATCGCCATAGTTCCCTTCTACCCCTCCGCGAGCCCTACCTCTCCCGCGAGCGTTACCCCTCGCCGCGAGGGTGCGTGTTTGTACGGCGACACGCCGTGCGGGCCGTCATTTTGCGCACGCTCGCGGGCAGACGACAGGCCCTACTTCGGCGCCGTCAGCTCCAGCGCGATGTTGTCCGGGTCGCGGAATTCCAGAATGTACGACGGCCCGATGTCTTTGACGGGCTCGTGCCCCACGCCGACCTCGTCGAGATGGGCCGCCGCGGCGTCCAATTCGGCCTTGCTGCCGACCCGGAACGCGATGTGGTCCAGGCCGCAGCGATCCTCGTCGAACCGGTCCGTCGCGACCGGCCGCAGGCCGAGCAGCGTGCCGCCGAGGTCGTAGATGACGCCGCCGAACAGGAAGCCGAACTGGTTGCGGGTGGCCTCGTCGGCGTTCTCGGGAACCTCCAGCAACACCGGCCAGCCGAAGACGCTCTCGTAGAACTGCCGGGACCGCTCGATGTCGGTCACGGTCAGCCGGACGTGCGCGATGGAGGTGCTGGTGAAACCCATCCACCTCATGCTGCCAGAATCGCGTCTGTGCAGATAGCGATGACCATGCCGGTGATGGAGCCGGACCTGGACGCGGCGGTGCTCGAGAATTGGGCCCGCGCGATCGACGAGGGGCCGTTCTCGTCGCTGTGCTGGGGCGAGCGGATCGCGTTCGACAACCCGGACAACCTGACGCTGCTCGGCGCGCTGGCGGCCTGGACCCGCCGGGTGCGGCTGCTGACGACCGTGATCGTGCCGCAGCTGCACGACCCGGTGATGCTGGCGAAGGCGCTGGCCACCGGCGACATGCTGTGCGGCGGGCGGCTGACGGTGGGCATCGGCGTCGGCGGCCGGCAGGAGGACTATCACGCCGTGGGCGCCGACCCGTCGACGCAGACGATGCGCGGCATGGCCGAGCGGGTGGCGGCGATGCGACGGGTGTGGGCCGGTGAAAAGCTCACCGAGTCCGTCCTGCCCGTCGGGCCGGCCCCGGTCCAGGCCGGTGGTCCGCCGCTGTTCGTCGGCAGCATCGGTCCCAAGACGATCCGCAGCGCCGCGGCCTGGGCCGACGGGCTGGCCGGCACCACGCTGGACCTCGACGTCGCCAAGCAGAACGAGTTGTTCGACGTGGCGCGCGAGGCGTGGGCGCGCGCCGGGAGGCCCAAACCGCATCTGGTGACGTCGTTCTGGTTCGCGTTCGGGACGCCCGAGCAGGCCCGCGCGCAGGTGCATCGCCACCTGCGGCGCTACATGAACTGGATACCGGCCGAGTATGTCGACGCGATGGCGCCTATGACCGGCTGGGCCGGCAGCGAGGATGAGCTGCTGGCGGTGCTACGCAAGTTCGAGGGCATCGGCACCGACGAGGTTCAGCTCATCCCGACGAGTTCGGACCCCGATCAGCTGCGCCGCGCGGCCGACGTGGCGGCACAGCTTTAGGCAGACGCCCGCTCGCCGCCGACCTCGGGCTGCTGGGGAGGCTGCCCCTTGCGCAGCGTCGCCAGCAGCTCGCGGTAGGGGCCGACGAGGTAGACGGTGTCGCCGGCGCACAGCCGCGCGTCGCGGCGCGGGTGCAGCTGGACCGGTGCGTCCTCCCGGGTTATCGCGATGACCCGGGTGTGGGTGGACAACTCGAACATGCGCAGCCCGTCGAGTTCGCTGTGGGCCGCCACGTGCATGCCGCCGACCATGAACGAGCGCTGCCCCACCCAGAACGTCCCGAGTACCTGCAGGCCCATGGCGGCGCCGATGAACCATGGCGCGGCCAGTTCGACGGTCGAGCGGACGTGATCGAAGCCGAACCGCTGCGACACGGCGGTGCCGAGCGCCCGGTCGAAGATGCGCAGCACGATCGGCACATCGGGCCGGACGACTTCGGGGATCACCCTGGGCCCCAGCATTTCTCGCAGCACGATGCCGGTCTCGATGTTGACCATGTCGTCCTGGGTCAGCACCGCGATCGCGCGGGCGTGTTCGGCCCGGGCCGACTCCAGGGTCTGGCGCAGCGTCGCGTCCCCGAAGATCACCGGCACTTCGAGGTCGGCCGCGGTCGAGAGGAAGCGGTTGTTCTCGTCCCGTTCGATGACCGCGACGTCGTATCCGGCCGCGGTCAGATCGGCGACCACGCGGCTGCCGAACGAGCCCAGCCCGACGACGATGATGTGGTTGCGCAGATGGCGCGCCTGCCGGCGGCCGGCGGAGTAGGCGAAGCGCCGCGACAACAGCAGGTCGGCGATGAAAGCGACCAGCAGCGCGGTGGTCATCACCCCGGCGAACATCAACATGATGCTGAACAGCCGCAACCAGGTGGGCTGGTGCAGGAAGCTGAAGTCGCCGTAGCCGACGGTCGCGATCGTCTCGGTGCTGAAGTACAGGGCGTCGAGCCACGTCATCCCCGGATGGGGCCGGTAGGCGAACCGCAACACGATCGTCGACCCGATCAGCAAGCCCAGCGCGGCGGCCAGCGCGCGGTAGAACATCGGGTTGACGTCGTTGCGCAGGGTTCGTAACGCGTCGAACGCGCGCCGGAGCTGGGGCGGGCGGGTGCGCACGCGCGTCGCCCGAGCGATCTTGATGCCCAGGCCGGCCAGCTCGTCGGGCGTCCCGATCATCGCGGTCCAGTCACCGGCATGCACCGGCTGGTCGCGGCCGGGACATGCCACCACCTCGCCGGGGATGGGGGAGTTCGGGCCGTGAATCACCGCCACAGGCGCCAGATCGCCGTAGATCTCGCGCAGGGTTCCGTCGCGCGGAGCCTCGCCGTCGGAGACGACGAACTTGATGCCGGCCGCCTCGAACGGGTGCGTGGTGTGGGCCAGGCACGCCTCGACGACCGACGGGGCCGCGAGGTCGGCGACGTCGAGAATCGCACCGGGGCCGTTGTGGTCGGCCACCGCCTCGCGGAGCACGTCATTGGCCAGACGCGCCACCACGCGCACGCGGGGGTTGGTTTTCCTTGCCAGCAAGGCGATTTCAAGGTTTATCGCATCGTCGTCCCCGGCGCACACGACGGCGACCGCGCGATCGGCTTCGACGTGGACGAGATCGGCGGGGCTGTTGAGCTTGACGACACTGACGCCGGCGTTGTTCAGCTCCTCGATGATCGTCGTGGCGAGTGCGTCGTCGCCGCTGACGATGATGTGCCGTCGCATGCTAGCGCGGTGAATCGCTGTCTTCACGGGTCATTGGTGCATTATTGCCGTCGGCGCGGCAAGACACGAGTTCGCGCCGCTTTGCTTACCTCACCGAAACACCGGCTCGCCCAGCACTCCACGGGAGGGCAGGGCTTCGGACGCCATCGCCGGCCGTGATACTGGCGGGGTGCCTTTCATCGAACGCGTCGCGTCGCGCGAGATCTATCGCAATCGCTGGCTGGTGATCCGGGAGGACGACATCCGCCGCCCCGATGGCAGCCTCGGCATCTACGCCGTGGTGGACAAGCCGACGTACGCGCTGGTGATGCCCTACGACGGGAACCGGTTCAAGCTCGTGGAGCAGTTCCGCTATCCCCTCGGCGCGCGGCGCTGGGAGTTCCCGCAGGGCAGCGCCCCGGATCTGGTCGACGCCGAGCCGTCCCAGCTGGCCGAGCGGGAGCTGCGCGAGGAGACGGGGCTGCGCGCGACGTCGTTCGAGGCGCTGGGCCGCATCGATGTCGCCGCCGGAATGAGCAGCCAGCGCGGCTGGGTGTTTCTGGCCACCGGGATCGTCGAGGGCGAGGCGGATCGCGAGCACGAGGAGCAGGACATGCGCAGCGCGTGGTTCTCCCGCGAGGACGTCGAACAGATGATGCGCACCGGGGTGATCGTCGACGCGCAGTCGATCGCCGCCTATGGCCTGTTTCTGCTGCGCGAGCGGTGACGTGACGAAGCTTCAGCCCGACTGAGCCGCAAGGCCGGCCGCGGCCCGGATCTGCCGGCGCGCCGCGGCGGGATCGGCTTCGGGAAAGATGTAGTGGCTCAACGCCGTTCGCGCGATGGCGCCGGCCAGATCGCGAGGTTCCACCGGCGTGGCGAAGGCGCCCTCGCGGGCACAGCGCTGCAAGACCGTCACCAACCCCTCGGTGAGCATGGGCAGCGCCTGCGCCATCTGTTGGTGCGCGAACGTCGGCTCCAGGTCCAGCAGCCGCCCGGGCGGTTGGGCCTCGACGAAGGTCGCGACGACGTCGACGACGGCCTGCAGCCGCGCGATTCCGGCGACGCCGGCCATCGCGTCGTCCATCGCGGCGGTGAAGCGCCGGCGCTCCCGTTTCCCCAGCGCGTCGATGAGCTCTTCCTTGGAGGCGAAGTAGCGGTAGATCGTGGGCCGCGACACCCCGGCCCGGGCCGCCACGTCCGACAGTGACAACCTCCGCGCCCCAGCCCGGAAGACCTGCCGCTGGGCCGCGTCGAGGATCCGATCGGCCAGATCCACCACCGTGCCCCCTTACAGTTTGCCGAGCTCGCGCAGCCACGAGATCAGCAGTCGCAGGCCGTCATCGAACGACATGGGCGCATAGCCCAGGCGCCGGGTGGTCAGGTTGTCGGACGCCCGGGGTCTGCGCTCGCTCTTCGCCGCTGCTTCCGCGATGGCCATCAGGGTGGGACCGAATTCGGCGGTCAACGCCTCGGGATCGGTGCGGTAGTCGAGATCCTCGACGCGATGGTCGATTCCGGCGATCTCACACGCGCGGTTGATGCCGCCGGCGGTGCTGAAGGTCTCCTCGGGCCGGCCGACCAACAGGTAGCGCTCACCGGCCACCCCGTTGTCCAGCGCGGCGATCGAGCCCTTCGCGACGTCGGCCCCGGCCACCCACGTCACCGGAAAAGCCAAATAACGCTTGATCTTTCCGCGCATCCCGGCCAGCAGCACCCGGTTGAAGCTGGTGCGGTGCAAGGCGCGCTCGACGACCACCCCGGGCCCGAAGATCGCGCCCGGGTGGCACGTCAGCACGTCGTCGCCCGCCGCGGCGCGCTCGTGCGCGTCGAGGAAGGCGGCGAGCTTGGTGACGGTGTAGGGGTCGCCCGGTGGGTGCCGAAGCACGGGCGCCTCCTCGAAGTCGACGCCGGTGCTCAGGTCGAGGAACGTGGCGGTGCTCAGGGCGACCACCCGACGCATGCCGTGGGCCTTGGCCGCATCCAGGACGTTCGCGGTGCCGACCATGTTGACGGCCTTGAAGTCGTTCAGGTCCTGGCTCGCGCCGCCCAGCAGCGCCGCGCAGTGGATGGCCGCCTCGGCGCCCCTGGCCGCGCGACGCACGTCGTCGGCGTCCGTGATGTCGCCCCCGACCAGCTCCACGCCGATCCCGGCCAGCGCCGCGGCCCCGTCGGGATCGCGCACCAGCGCCCGCACGCGATCGCCCCGCTCGATCAGCTGTAGGCACACGTTGCCGCCGGTCTGCCCGGTCGCGCCGGTGACGAAGATGGTGCTGGCCATGCCGGCCTCCCAGCTGATTACATATCGAACATGTTCAGTAAAGACTGTAAACCGCGACGTGCCATTGTTCTATATTCGGCTGCATGACACTCGATCCCTCCAGCGTTCTTCTGACCGACCGTGTCGCGGTTGTCACCGGCGGGGGCGCGGGCATCGGCCGCGGCATCGCGGCGGCGTTGAAGGCCTTCGGCGCGCGCGTGGCGATCTGGGAACGCAACGCCGACTCGTGCGCTTCCGCCGCCGCGGAGATCGGCGCGCTGGGCCTGGTGGTCGACGTCCGCGACAGCGCGGCGGTGGACGCCGCGCTGCAGCAGACGACCGCCGAACTCGGCACGGTGACGATCCTGGTCAACAACGCCGGCGGAGTGTTCTGGTCGAGCATCCTCGAGACCAGTGAAAACGGTTGGGACGCACTGTACAAGTCGAATCTGCGCCACGTCTACCTGTGCACGCAGCGGGTGGCGCGGATTCTCGTCGAGCAGAAACTGCCGGGCAGCATCATCAGCGTCACCTCGATCGAGGGCGTGCGTGCCGCGCCCGGTTACGCGACCTATGCGGCGGCCAAGGCCGGTGTCATCAACTACACGAAGACCGCGGCGCTCGAGCTCGCGCCGCACGGCATCCGGGTCAACGCGCTGGCGCCCGACATCACCCTGACCGAGGGCATCAGGCAGATCGCGCCGCCCGGCTCCGAGCGGCGGTTCGGCCTCACGGTGCCGATGGGCCGCGCCGGCCATGTCGACGAAATGGCAGGAGCAGCAGTGTTTCTCGCCTCCGACATGTCCAGCTACATCACCGGCCAGACGATCCACGTCGACGGCGGCACCCATGCCGCCGGCGGCTGGTATCACCACCCGGACACCGGCGCATACGTGCTGGGTCCCGCGAGCGGCTAGTCGCCGGTATCGAGGCCGACGTGCGCCGACATCCCTCCGTCGATCGCAATCATTTGCCCGGTGATGTAGCGCGACTGCTCCGATGCCAGGAACACCACCAGGTCGGCGACGTCTTTCGGGTGCCCGACATAAGGCGTCAACGTCGCGCGACCGAGGTTGGCGATGACGTCCTCGGAGAGGTGCGCGCGCACCGCGTCGGTCAGGATCAGTCCCGGCACGATTGTGTTGGCCCGCACGCCGCCCTTTCCCTCGCTGGTCGCGACGTACATCGTCAGCGCGTGCACCCCGGACTTCGACACGCCGTAGGCCAGCCGGGTCGTATCACCCGACAGTGCCGCCCCCGAGGACATGTTGACGATGGAACCGCCTCCGCCCCTTCGCATTTCGGGAACCGCGTACTTGCACATCAGCAGCTGACTCCCGAGGTTGACGTCCAAGGACCGTCGCCACACATCCAGTGGCATCTCGGCCACCGTGGTGTCGCGCGACAAGAAATCGCTCGCGGTCAGCGCCGCGTTGTTGTGCAGAACGTCGACCCGGCCAAACTCGGCGACGGTGGACCGCACCACGTGGCGCGCCGTGTCCTCCTCGGCGAGGTCGCCGCCGAGTGCGAGTGCCAGCGCCCCGGTTCGCCGGATCTCGTCGGCGACCCCGGCGGCCTTGGTCTCGTCGATGTCGACGACCGCGACGGCGGCGCCTTGACGGGCCAATTCGTGCGCCGTCGCCGCGCCGATTCCGCCCGCGCCCCCGGTGACGATCGCGACCTTTCCGGCAAGTCTGGACATCGAGTTCTCCTTTTGGGCGACGCACAAAAAAGTTAGCCTGATTCGATGCCGCGTATCGCGCCAATCCCGATGGAAGAGCTCAGCGCCCACTCCCGCGAAATCGTCGAGGCCGGTGTCGCCGCCGGTCTGTACGCGACGCCGGTGCCCCTGCAGATCTTCGCGTATCGCAGCGCGCAGCTGGATCAGGTCAACGCGGCCAGGACCACGCTGGGGGCCGGCACCCTGCTGGGTGGCCGGATCCTGGAGTTACTGCGCATCCGCAGCGCCCAGCTCGGCGAATGCGAACCGTGCAGCCAGTCGCGCAAGCACGACTCGATCACCGACGAGGACGTCGCCTGCCTGCTGGCGCCGGGCCACGGCGCGCTCACCCCCCAGGAGCAGATGGCCGTCGAGTTCCTCGACCTGCTCTCCTCTGACCACCACGCCATGGACGACAAGTTCTACAAGCGCCTGGGGGAGCACTTCACCGCCGCGCAGATCATCGAGCTGGGGTTCACCTGCGCCGGGGTGATGGGGCTGCACCGCTTCATCCACACTCTCGACGTCTACGGCGACTCGGCGCCCGTCATCGGGTACGACCAGGACCAGGTCGACAGCACCAAGAAGGCGTGACGCCATGTCCGACCTGTCGTTCGACCACGCCAACGCGTTCCATCGGTTGATGCGCAGCTTCGGGTCCACGACGCTGGGCGCGGCGTTCCTGCGCCCGACCGCGCACCACCTCGACCGGCTGATCACGAAGGTCACCGGGGGCAGGAGCAGCTTCGCCGGACTCGTGACCGGGGTTCCCGCGGTGATACTGACCACCATCGGCGCCAAATCGGGGGAGCCGCGCACCGTCGCGCTGTACGGGATCCCGCACCCCGACGGGGTGGCCCTCATCGCGTCCAACTTCGGCGGTGCGAAGCATCCGGCCTGGTACCACAACCTCAGGGCCCATCCGGAGGCCACGGTGTCGATCGGCCGCGACACGTGGCAGGCGACTGCCCGCCTCGCCAGTCCCGGCGAACGCGGTGAGATCTGGGCCAAGGGCATCACGATGTACCCCGGCTGGCGCAAGTACGAAGTGCGCGCCGGCGACCGACACATCGAGGCGTTCATCCTCAGCCGGAACTGAACTGCGTTGTGGCTAGCCCGGTTTAGGCTTCTTCGCCGACGGATGGCCGCTGAATGCCTCGAGGCCGTCTCGATCGGTGGCGGTGCGGAACCCGATATCGGCCACCCAGCGGGCGCGCAGTGCGCTCACTCGTCGGACGCGCAATTAGGAATCGAGATTGTCATCGCCTTGTGACAAAACTTGTCGTGCGAGCAAATTGGACAATGCCAGTTCTTACAAACTCATGCACGGCGACCCCTTCGCCGGTATTCATATCAGGTCGAGGAGATCAGCCGCTGTATGTAGGGGAGAATCACGCGGCATTCCTCGGCGCTGAGCCGCAGCGTGCCGCGCTCGCCATCGCGGGAGTCGAACGACACCGTTAACGCGCCGTGTTCGACCAGCGGTGCGTCGCCGATGTGGCCTTGGTAGGCCATGAATTTCGGTTCCTCGATCACGACGAGCATGCCTGTGGGATCCCTCTCTTTGTTCGCCCGGCTCTCGCCGATGATGTGCAGTTGTGTCGAGTCCTCAATCGAACCGCTGTGCGTTATGGCTCCATATCGTCGTTGTGCGACGGTCGAGATTTTTTCGGGGCGTCCCGAACAGCTCGCTTCAATGAGCTCAGCAAGCTTGTTTAATAGGTACCAGCATCTCGATGTGCGGCAAAATGTGATGAGGAGTGAATTTCGCCACGCGCGGCACAGAGCCGACAAGGCCTGCAACCCGCGCGCCTACGTGGGGATCACACGTAGAAGTCAGCCCCTCATTCCTCGCTCGCTTCTGACAAGCAGGGCAGGCCCGCCGAGCATGAGCGCCAGTGCGAAGCCGGTGATGTCGGTGCTGGTGGGTTGGTGGGTACTCATGTCGAACACGGTGATCCCGAGGGTGGTGAGCAGGGTGAGCACTAAGGTCATGCCGGTGTAACGGATCGGCCCGAGGGCGAGGAAGACAAGCCCGATTACCGCGATGAACAGCGACAACATCAGGTCAGCGCCTGAGCTTCGCGTCGTACCAACCCCGCCTCCTCGTCCGAACTACCCAGCCGCCAGGCTCATAGCGTAGCCGCGTGGTGTCGATATGGACGGCGAGTTTTCGATGACTTGTGACACCGTCGTGATACGCAGAGCCGCCGCAGGGGTGAGGGACAGAGGCCGCATTTATGACGCCCTCCGACGGCGTGGCTGCACGGCCTCTTCGTCCCGAACGACCACGACCTGCGGATATGGAAACTGATGGTTAGAGACGGCTGATACTTGATCAGTCGGGAATTTAGCCGCTGAACTGCTGCTTCGATGCCTTAGCCATCAACTTCCACCATCTGCCGTCGGCTGTAAGAGCGCACCCGTCTGCGTACCGGCGTCCCTTTTGCGCGGGGCGTTTCCGCGCCACAAGTTGATGGCCGTGCGGCGCAGGGCGGGTGCTAGACATTCGACACCCGGAGCGGGTACACAGCGGTGCGACAAGGAGGCGGTTGCCGCTCGACCCAGCGAAGCCAGAGCTAATGGTGTGAAAGGCCATCGCAGTTCAATCTCGAATCAGACGTGCGAGCGCCCACCCCCACTCATTGAGCCGCGGGCGTCCAACCGACAGGCAGTCGTTTGATGCCGTGGATGAACGCCGAGCGCAGGATGGCCGGTTCCTCGACGGCGACGATATCGGGGATGCGGTTGCGCAACTCCTCGAACAGCACCCGGATCTCCCGCCGGGCCAGGTTGGCGCCCAGACAGAAGTGGGCTCCACCTCCGCCGTATCCAAAGTGCGGGTTGGGATTTCGGGTGACGTCGAACAACCAGGGGTTGTCGAACTTGGTTTCGTCGCGGTTGGCCGAGTTGTACCACATCGAAACCTTGTCGCCGGCCTTCATCGCCACACCGCCGAGTTCGACGTCCTCGTTGAGATTGCGTCGCATGAAGATCACCGGAGTGGCCCAGCGCACGATCTCCTCGACCGCGGTAGCGGCGACGCCGTCGAAATCGGCCCACCATTTGTCCCGCGCATCGGGGTAACGGCTCAACGCCACCATGCCGTGACTGATGGCGTTGCGGGTGGTCTCGTTGCCCGCACCGGACAACAGGATGAAAAACGATGCGATTTCCGCAGACGACAGGCGCTCACCGTCGACCTCTGCCCGTACCAGGTTCGAGGTCAGATCGTCGGCGGGTTCGGCACGGCGGGACTCGGCCAACTGGGCGCCGTACGCGGCGAGGTCGAGTACCGCCTGAATCGCCTCGTCGTGGCCGGTGGTCACCTCCTCGTCACCGGTTCCCAAGATGACCGACGTCCAGTGGAAGACCTTGTGCTCGTCCGCTTCGGGGATGCCCATCATGTCGCAGATGATTTGCAGCGGAAGCGGACCCGAGAGGGACTCGACGAAGTCCGCCTCCCCGTCGGGGTGGTTGGCCAGCATGTCGCTCACCAGTTGCTGCGCCCGGGTACGTACGCTTTCCTCGATGCGGGCCACCATCTTGGGGGTGAACGCGCGGTTGACTATCGATCGCAGCCGTTGGTGGCGCGGGTCGTCGAGGTTGATCATTGATCCGCTGAACTCCGCGATCGCCGCGTCGATCTCGAGCAATGACACGCTCGTCGGGATCGAACTGAAGACTTCCGGGTGCCGGCTCGCATGATGCACATGGTCGAACGACGTCAGTGCCCAATGCCCGGGGCCCGATTCGAACCCGGGTATGCGGGGAGCCTCGAAGAACGCTATCGGCGCTTCGCGGCGGAGCGTGACGAACGCCCCGTCGCGGCGGTCGTCGTCCCAACTCCAGAACTCGAGTGAGCCCAGGTCGATATCGCTCAATAGCACCTCCGGTGGCGGTGTGCCATTTTCGCGGTGCGTGATAGCCGAGCCAATCGTTGTCATGGTGACCTCCCGGTCCGACCCTGAGTGTGACACCCTGTCACGTCGGTGGTCCACAGAACTCGCTGTGGCGCATTTTCCCGAGGCTGTCGGCGGCCAACGCTGACCTGCGCCCCCCACCTCGGTAGATGATGGCGAGGAGGGGGTGCAAAAGTCTGTCCGAGCGCCGTACCCGTTCTGACTGCCTGTCAACGGTTTTAGGCAGCGGCGACGGCGAAGAGATGCCCAGCAAAGACGGTGACCATCGCAGCGAACACGGTGACCACCCCAGGTATGGGCGTCCTACCCGGGGTACGGCCAACCTATGGCCAGCAGCACGACGAGAATCAAGGTGAACGTGGCCGTGAGTAGCGACAGATCTCTCATCATCAGCCGGTATTCGCGGTCAGCATCATAATTTGGACTTGTCACCGCGGCCTCCTCTTTTGGGCGCAACCCAAACAGTCTCAGGCGCGGCGGAGATGGCCGCCCAGAGTAGTCGACTACTCCATTCAAACCCAGCGGCGACGGGGACAGGACAGACGAACAACCAAAGACCCCGCCGACCGATTCGCGTGGCGGCCCACCCCGACGCCTACGACCAAATCGACCAGGCCCGAGCAGAACTCGAGCGATTGGCTGATTCCGTCGGCGACACGAGAGAACGGGGCTAAAGCGGTGTCCGTTCCTCCGGTGGCTGCACCATCAGGCGTGGTGACGTTTCTGTTCACCGATGTCAAGGGTGGGACCCGTCGGTGGGAAGCCGACGCCGAGAGGATGCGGATCGCCCTCGCTGCCCATGACGACGTGTTGTGCAAGGCGATTGAGGCGCAGGGCGGCTGGTTGTTCAAGCACACCGGTGACGGTGTGTGTGCCGTGTTCGCCTCGCCGAGGTGTGCGGTGGATGCGGCAGTCGCCGCGCAGCGGGCACTGGAGTTGCCGGTGCGGATGGGCATCGCGACCGGCGAAGCCGAACTGCGGGGGGCGGACTACTTCAGAACGGTGCAGAACCGTGCAGCACGGGTAATGGCCGCCGGCGTGCGCCGGCTCCGCTTGCATGACGCCCGCCATTCGTGCGGCACCGCATTGCACCTTCGCGGCGTGCCGATGGCCGTCATCGCCAAGTGGCTGGGTCACGCTGACGCATCGACCACGGCGCGTATCTACGCCCACAGCCAGGACCATGCGCTTAAGGCGGCCAGCGCAACGCTGGGGCAGGTTGTCACTCCCGGCGGGTAGATCAACAGTTCGATGGATGTTGTGACATCCTCGTGACACTGAGGCTCTCATAGGAGCGGTTCGAACACAGGCTGATTCGTGTCATCGCAGGTCAGCCGGTGCTTCGTGTGGTGCCCCCGGCAGGATTCGAACCTGTTAGACGTGACGGCGCGACCGAGCGTGTTCACCATGGATTTATGCGGCTTTAGCTGGGCTTATGGTGCTTCTGCTAAGCGGCAGTAATGGACACTGCTGGGCATAGAAGTACAGTCTTATTGTCACGTTGGTTGCACGGAAGGCCCCCAGGATGCCGCGTAAAGCCCGCCGTAAACGCCGCCGCTTCGGTCGCCTGCGCCACCTGCCGTCTGGGCGCTGGCAAGCCGCTTACATCGGCCCGGACGGCAAGCTCCATAAGGCCCCGCACACCTTCGCCTCCGACGTGGCCGCAGAGGCGTGGCTGTCGAAGGTCCGCGACGCCATCGACCGAGAAGTCTGGGGCGCTACCGAACGCAGCGACGGCGTGATCCTGCGGGACTACGCCCGGCGCTGGATGGACCACCGCCAACTGCGACCGCGCACCAAAGCCCTGTATGAGTCTTTGTTGGAGCGGCTGATCCTGCCCAAGCTGGGCGATGCGGTGATGGTGAACTTGACGCCGGCAGCGATCCGCCAGTGGCACGCCGCGCTGGGTGCCGACCATCCCACCCAGACCGCCCACGGCTACGCGCTGCTGCACGCGATCTGTGCGACCGCCGTCCAGGACGAAGTGATAGACGCGAACCCGTGCCGCATCCGGTCGGCCATGCAGACCAAGCGCCGCCGCAACATCGACATTCTCACCCCGGCTGAGGTGGACCGGCTGGCTACAGAGATGCCCGCCCAGCTGCGCGCCAGCGTCATCCTGGCCGCTTGGTGCGGTCTGCGGTGGGGTGAAACATCAGAGCTGCGCCGCGCGGACGTCAGCGCTGATTGCAGCGTGCTACACGTTCGGCGGGCAGTCACCTACCGCGACCGTGTTTTCACCGTCGGGGAGCCGAAGACAGCTGCCGGGGTTCGTGACGTTGCGGTGCCACCCCATATCCGCCCAATCATCAAGGCGCACTTGAAAAACTATGTGGGACGGGGGGCTGACTCGCTGCTGTTCCCCGACGACGACGGCACCCATCTTCGCGCGGACCGCTACCGCCCGCACTGGGAGAAGGCCCGTGCCGCGATCGGCAAGCCCACCCTGCGGGTTCATGACCTGCGCCACGTTGGCGCGGTGCTGGCGGCCCAATCTGGCGCTACCACAGCGGAATTGATGCATAGGCTAGGCCACACCACGCCGCAGATGGCGCTGCGCTATCAACATGTGGCGGAGGGCCGTGACGCGGAGATCGCGGAGCGGCTGTCCAAACTTGCTGGCGCGGAGCGAATCTAAGATTTCCCTGTGAATTCCCTGCGGTCCCAACAGGTCTGCCAGGGGAAGCACATTTCCCCTGCTTTGTAATTGCCGTGGGCTGAGCCAGGCTACGGCCCATGATTGGACACACTGAGGCAGAGACCCCTCTGCCCCCATTGTTAAGCCCCAGCCAGGCTGCCGCCTATGCCGGCGTGGACAGGAAAACGATTTATCGCCGAATAGAGGACGGCACCTTGCCGGCCGTGAGGTTCGGCCCGCGCTGCCTTCGCGTCCGGCGCGAGGACCTGCTCAAGCTGCTGGAACCCCCGGCACCCCAAGCCAAGCGCCGCGCTGGCTAGCCGCGCGCCAACCCAGAGCCTGGCCAACCCACGGGCCAATGACTGACGCGCGCAACGGAAACCGACCCAACACCACAGCACCGAGAGAGAACACAGGACGGGCCACCATGACGGATTGGAAAACACGGAATGCACCAACAGAATTGGCGAAGGGCGCGCCCGCGTAACCGGACGCGCCCCGCCAGTGCTACAGGTAGTTGCCAGACTTCCGCGAGCAGCACTGCCCATGCTATCGGACTGGACGGACACGACGTGGGTGCCACCGCGCTGGCGGCGAACCAGTGAGCACCGCCGACAGGTGGGTTCGCAGCCACACCGACTTCCCCAAGTTTGAGTGGATGGGCCTGGTGCGAAAGGCCAAGCACATTTCGGCAGTGCGGCGCTTGGTGATATGCCACATCGGTGCCACCGCCGACCGTTGCGGCCAAAAGGCCTGGCGCTCAAACGCCCTGGTGATGGAGGAGCTTGGGGTGTCGCTGGACACCGTGAAGGACGCGCGCAAGGACGCCGTGGATTCCGGGTTCCTGGTGCCCACCAGCAAAGCCCCGCGCGGTGCCGGGAACACCAAGACGATGGAGTACCGGCTTCAAATCCCGGCAATAAATAGTGGCTCCACAGCCCCTATTCCCAAACGAAATGGTGGCCCCAGACCCCCTATTTCCAGCAAAGAAATGGGGGCTACGGACTCGATAAATAGGGGCTGCGGAGGGCAAAAAATAGGGGCTGCAGAAGCCCACCCTTCGGGTTTTCCTTCGGGTTTTCCTTCGGGGCTGCGGCACGACGGCGTTGGCGATCTAGCCGAACCACACAACCGTCCCCCAGACCCCAACCCCAAATATCCATCTCAACAACAAAAGACTGGCGACGCCCCTGGCGGGGCGGCAAAAGACCACGCGGCTGACGCCGCGAGCATGGACGAGAAGAAGCCTCGCCCACAGCTGGGCGCCATGGTCCATCGGATGTTGGTCAACACCAACCCAGCGCGAGCCGGGGCAGCCAAGCCACCACCCAGACGGGACAACTGGGCTGTGCGTGAGGACCTCGAACGCCACAAGGAGCGCCTGGCCGGCATTGACAGCTGCGAGTTGTGCGACGAGCACGGCTACCTGGGCGACGACAAGTGCTGGCACGGGAAGCCAGCGGCATGAGCGCCGCCTGGCAGCGCCGCCGCCGCCTCAGGCGTTTCGACCGCGCTCGCCGAGTTTTCAACAGCTGGAACGAACCAGCCACTACTCACCAGAGAGGGTTCCCGAAATGACCGAGCAGCAAGCACTTCCCAGCATGATTCCCACCCGCGCCGATTTTCAGCGTGCCGCCGCGCTGTGCCTCCACGCCTATGGCCATGACCCCCAAGGCGTCAATCACGTCCTGGCCGAGGCCGATCAGCTTGGGAGGCTGTCCAGCCTGGTTCTGGCGCTGGTGGAAATCGCCGGGCGCGCACCGGAGCCGCTGGCCAGCCCCGCTGGGATAGCGGGCCTGCGGATGGTGTGCGCCGGGATGGCGTTAGACGAAGACACGCCGCAGTGACAGTTTTCGTCGAAGGGGTCGCTGCGCGGTGCCAGGCTGGGCCGCACAGCCCCCTGGTGACCCTGGAAGGACTCTCGCGTGGTCGGTGACCTGTTGTCCCTGCTGGACGTGCCCCACCTGGACGGAGCCAGCTGTCGCGGCCTGCAAGACCTGTACGACCGAACGATCGCCAACGGGCGGGGCATCACCCTTGAGATACGCCAGGCACGCGAGACCGCCCAGGCCATCTGCCGTCAATGCCCAGCGTTAGCCGAATGCCGTGACTGGACCAACAGCCTGCCCCGCTCCAAACGCCCGCTCGGGGTGACCGCTGGCCTGGTGTTGGGTGACTTCGCGCGCAGACGTACACCCCGCCGCCGCAAGACACGCCGCGCGGCATGAGTGGTGACGCAACGCTGTCGGGGCGATTGGTTATGATCGGAGTCTGCGACCAGAGTTGCCGTGCAACCCGCCTTCGGGCGCGCCGTAAGCCACAGGTCTCCGCTCGCGTTTGCCCGCCCGCGCAGGGTTTTTGCCCCGCCCGGATTGCGGTTCATCTGCTGTTGGCATTGGACAGCGCCAACAGCCGCGTGGAACAGCCGTTGCCGCACCAGCTTTGACTTCTTGGCTAAATGAGGCTGGTGCGGCAGCGGTTCCCGCGAGCACGGGCCGCCACCACCTTTCCTCAGCCCTTTGAAATGAACAGGACGCAACCATGTTTGAAACCATGACGCGGGACCAAGCAGTGGAGCGCATGCAACAGCTGCACGCCCGCATTTCCGAAATCGCCGGCAAGCACCGGACCAGCCGCCAAGACGACGCCGACTTCGCTGCCGCGCAAACCGAATTCGCGGAGTTGCAACGCCAGGTTGAGGACCTAGACCGCCGTTCCGCGCTGGCCAGCGCCGCCCGTGGCGGCGGCGGGGAACTGCGGATTGAGCGCGGCTCCATCACCGACCACACGCCCACCCTTGGCGGCACCCCGCAGCGGGACAGCGCCAAGCGGACCTTGGATCGGTCGGTCAAGGCTGGCGGCCTGGACGAGCGCGCCGCTGAAGCCGTGGAGCGCCTGATGGACGACGGAAACGAGCTGGAGCGCAGCTGGATGCGACGCTGGGTAACCGACAGCGGCAGCCCGGAATACAAGTCCGCATTCCGGAAGCTGTTGGCGCACGGCGAAGCCCGCGCGGGCCTGGAATTCACCGGACCCGAACGGGCTGCGTTTGAGCGGGTTTCACGGCTGAAGCAGGAGCAGCGCGCGATGTCCCTGACGGACAGCGCGGGCGGGTTCCTGGTGCCGTATGAGGTCGATTTCAATATCAACCTGGTCAGCGCGGGTTCCATCAACCCGCTGTTGCAGTGGGCGCGGGTGGTGCGTTCGGTTTCCGACGTGTGGCACGGCATCAACTCCAACGGCGTAGTCAGCGAGTGGCTGGCGGAGGCCGCCGAAGCGTCCGACGCCTCGCCAACACTGGCGGAGCCTCAGGTGCCCAACTACAAGGCGTCCACGTTCGTGCCCTACAGCTTTGAGGTAGCCATGGACAGCACCGACCTGGTTTCCCAGCTGGGCCAGCTGATTTCGGACAGCCAGACCCAGTTGCTCAACGAAGCCTGGACCAACGGCGGCGGCGTGGGCGGACCGACCGGCCTGGTGACCAAGCTGACCGGCTCCTCCAGCGTGGTGAACGCCGGCACGTCGGCAACCCTTGCCGCAGGCGACGTGTACAACCTGCAGAACACGCTGGGGCCGCGCTGGCAGGCCAACGCCCGCTGGTTGGGCAACCTGGCCGCGATCAACGCCATCGCCGCGTTGGAAACCCCGAACGGCGCGATCCGCTTCCCCTCCATCCAGAACGACCCGCGCACGCTGCTAGGCCGTCCGGTGGGCGAAGCCAGCAACATGGACGGCAGCCTGGCCGCCGGCAGCCACGCCCTGATATACGGCGACTTCAACCAGTTCGTCATCAGCCAGCGCATCGGCACCAGCGTGGAACTGATCCCGCACCTGTTCGGCGCCAACCGGCGTCCGACTGGACAGCGCGGACTGTTCGCCTGGTCGCGTTGGGGTTCGGACTGCATCAACACCGCAGCGTTCCGCATGTTGGCGCTTTAGCAACGACTTCCGTGGCCTTGGGAAAGTGGCGGCGCTTTCGGTGTGCGCCTTTGCCTGGCCCGCCACGGAATCGGTGCCCAGGTGGCCAAATGTTGGGGCTGTCCGGCCTTCCGGCCACCTGGGCACCACCACCCAAGACTCCCGTGACCGAGGTACTGGTCGGGCCACATTTGCTGGCTTCCTCGGTCACGGGACCCCAACTCAAGCCCAGACCCCAGGGGGGCGGTCAAACAGGACGGGGACCGGGAGGCAACCCACGCCCCACCAGCGTGGGTAGCCCCCCCTCAAGCTTTTACCGAAGATTTTTCGGGCTTGTAATGGCGCGCCTGCACCACAGTTTTCCGCGCGTTTGCGCTGGTCGGCGCTGTGCAGCAGCGGTTTTCGGGGAAAGCTGGAAAACCGAAGACGTTCGGTTTCTTGAGGTCTACGGGAAGCGGCAAACTGAAGATGAGATGTCCTTCTGCAGGGCCAAACATTCGGGTACTTCTACATGGTCGCGGGCGAAGGTTAAGTAGGTCCCCTGTCCACCGCACCGATGTGCGCTAGAACGGCGGCTCGTCGTCTCCGAGCATTTGCCTTTCACCCTTACGCCACTCCCGAAACTGTCGGAGTTCTGCCTGAAGTCGCTCCATGTCTAGCTTCTTGTGGCACCGCTTACACATCGGCATATAGAACTCGGGGAACCGCGAGTAGGGGACGATACTGCGAAGTTGCCAATCTTGCTTTGTGTCATACAGTTCCGACTGATCCGTGCCGTCGTACGCCCACTCCTCGGCGAGATCCCCACACCAGACGCATGGATACTTGTGAACGCGGCCCCACAGCGCCCTGCACCGATGGTGCGCGCCGGTATAGGTGCATTCGTCGAAGATGGTTCGAATTGGAACCATGTGCCCATGCACCCGTAGCTGCCGAAGGTGAGCTTCGCAGTATCCCTTCGACTTTGCTTTGCCGGTGCAGCCGTCGAAGTTACAAAACTTTGGCTGCTTCATTCGCGGCTGGAACGAAGGCGTGACCGCGCCCGTGTCCTTCAATTGCCGCGCGTGGCCATTGCAATAGCCATCTTTATTCCCCCGCGGTCGAGTGCAGCCTTTAACGACGCAGGGCGTGTTCTGGCCGTTTGGTGCGCGCAGCAATTCAGGTACGAGCGGCAATCCCGTTTTTTTCCGTTTTTCGTGCGTTGAGCAGTAGCCGTCAGGGCCGTAGTTTGATGGCCGTTCGCAGCCGTCGATGCTGCACCGCTTCGGCCCCGTGAAGACTTGCGGGCACGGGTCGCCCGTTACGCAGAGCGCCCGGTGAACAGTGGTCTGGCTAATACCGAGTTGGGCGGCGATCGCTTGCATGGTCAGCCCGGTCGCGCGCAGCGCGAAAACCGCTTGCTCGCGCTTGCGGCGGCCCTCCTGCTGTTGCTTCAGTCGCGAGTGGAACGGTGTGACTGTGCCGTTATCCCGGAGTTGGCGCGCATGGCCACGGCAGTGGCCGGTTTTGCTTCCTCGCGGGCGTTCGCAGCCCTCGACGATGCACGGCGGTGTCGGTCGGCGTTTACGCAGCGGGCGTGGATCGCCCGTGACGGCCAGCGTGGATCGAACTGTCTCAATACTGACCTCGAGCTGTTGCGCGATCGTATGCATGGTCAATCCAGTCGACCGGAGCGCCAAGATAGCCTGCCGGCGCTCTTCACGTACTGACGCGCGAACCGCCGCAGGAACGCGCGGCGGCCGACGGCCTCGTTGGGACGGCCCACACTGTCCGGCATCATGCATGCCAAAAGCATGCCAGCGCTACAGGGCTGTGTGGTATGCACCACGTTCTAGAGCGGTGCGGTCGCGAGGCAAGGTTCGTGTAGAGCTGCCTTCACCCCCACTTTCCGCAGGTCATGGGAACATATGTCGTGCCAGGACCGTTGAGAGTTGATGTGTAATTATGGACGAATGGATGGGAGTCCTAGCTACGATCGTCCACCAGTACGAGCCACGACCTTGACGATTTATGTCGAACCAATCGATAACTTCGATCTGGCGATGGTCGCGCCACTTCATCAGCGATGGAGCGAGAAGTTCCCGGCGCTTGGGCAGGCGTTCCCTCGACGTCGCCCAGACGAATTGCCCAGCGTCGACATAATCGGGCTTGCTGGCGGTTGGCCCCTACCCGCCGTGGAGCAAGTTGACAACTCCCTCAGCCGAACCCTCAGCTACCAGCGCGACCAAATTTCCCTGGAATGGAAGTTCGACTCGGAAGCTGCGGTCACGATGTATCCCGGGTTTACGAGCCTGTCCGCGGAGCTGAACGCCGTGTTTGCGTACTTCCTCGAAGTTGTTGAGCGTTTGGGTGATAAGACTCTCCGAATCCAAGGGGCACGTTGCGCTTACGTGAACGTGCTCGACAGCATCGAGGGTGTCGACTGGATCGCTGGCTACATCTCAGGTTGGCAAGGTCCCGCCCTGGGTAGTCGAGGGGGTGACGCTGAATACCTTGGACTCAGAGTGAAGAACGCAAGCGACAACACCGACCTCGGAACTCGCCGGATCACAATGCTGGAACTGGATTCCGGACAGGAAGTGGGCAGAACGCACTTGGAGATCGACGTCCTGTCACTACCCCTTCCGGAGTCAAGTCTCAGCGATCTGCCCCCGGCGGAGGCGGCAAGTGCGATGCTGGAAGATGCACACGCGACTCTGATTGCGACCTTTGAGGACAATGCGGATGACGAGATGCGAGCCAAGTGGGGGGTGAGGCAATGACCGCTGCCGACTTTCAAGAGGCGGCCAGTCGTCTGACCAAAAGGCTCGCGGAAGCCAAATTCGCAGTCGATTCTGCTTGGGCGCGGCAGGGACGACTTACTGAGGAGATGCTTGCCAAGCTCTCCAGGATTGACGCCGCGCTTGCTTCGATGGCTCGAACGGTCGATGCGTGGACAAACGACGACCGCCTGAGAGCGTTGACCGGACGACAAACGGCAAAAAGCCGCGCGCATGCGGTTCTCGATGGCCTCAAGGGGCAAGGGCTGATAGAAGGCACCACTTACGACCGCGCCGTGACACTCGTTGATGTTCTGTTTACGCCGAATACCGTCTACGCGTCGATTTCCTCCGACGACGGTGGAGTGACCTTCTACTGGCGAGCGGGCGACATGTCCATCGAAATCGACATTCATCCAGCTGAGGGATTCTGGTGGCGCGTTCGAAATGTCGCTGCAGAAAACTATTCTGGCCATGGTGCCGCAATCCACCAGTACGACCAGCTGAAGCACAGCTTGAAAATGTTCTCGAAAGAAGTCGACCGCGCCAACCCACACTGGCGTCAGCAAATCATTTAAGTGGCGTGTCGGCTCCGGCTGAATGGGTCAGTGATGACCCTTCGATCACTGACGATGAAGTCGTATATCGGCGTGTGACCAAAAATGCCCCGGGGGCGCTCACCATAGACCGTATCAGTGGTGAGACCCACTTAGGCACAGGGGCATTCAGTCTCAACCCACGTGACAGGGCCGCTCCGGCCGGCTGTTCAGTTTGTCTCGAAAGCCTTATGCGACAACACGAAATTCCAACAAGTAGGCTAGCCAAGTGGGAAACGCAGGGCGTCGGTCGTTTCCATGCCAGGGATGTTCGCCGAGGCAAAGGCGGGATCGTCGCCTCCGAAGACCCAGAAGACACGGAGCTTGGTAAGGCGCACGCGCTCCTCCGTACAAAATCGCCCGGTCTACCACGGGCCGAGTGGCTCGACATCCGCTCAGCAATTTTGGAACAGGCCATTTATTTTGAATCCGATCCAGGATTCTCCGACGCCACGAACAGAGCTTGAACGGGCGGCTCCAAGCTTGGCGCCGCGCCGCGCCGCCGCCGGGTCGCTGTTCCTAACGCCGAGGTACGTGAGATAGGTCGGTTGTCGTCTTACCGGGTCACCTCCCGCCACCTCCAACTTGGCCGGGTCGAGCGGGAGCAGGGCAGCCTCCATCCAGATACCACGGTGGTCGCGGGAGTCCTGCCTTGCCCGTTATTTCACGCATCTTGCACGCGATTGTGTTTGCGCTGTTCAGACCGTGCCCCCGGCAGGATTCGAACCTGCGGCCTTCTGCTCCGGAGGCAGACGCTCTATCCCCTGAGCTACGGGGGCGCTGGTCGCGCCATGGGCCCCGACAGCCTAACGCATCTCGGTGACCGGACGAGCACCGCAATAGATTCGGGGGAAGGCGCCCCAGCCAATAGGATGGACGCTCGTGACCCCCGACGACCTGGCTGAGCTGCTCAAAGCCACCGCTGCCGCGGTGCTTGCCGAGCGCGGGCTGGACGCCGCCGCGTTGCCGGCGACGGTCACCGTGGAACGACCCCGTAACCCCGATCATGGCGACTACGCCAGCAACCTGGCGCTGCAGCTGGGCAAGAAGGTGGGCGCCAACCCGCGCGAGCTGGCCGGCTGGCTGGCCGAGGCGCTGGCCAACGCCGACGGCATCGCCTCGGCGGAGGTGGCCGGACCGGGCTTCATCAACATGCGCCTCGAGGCGTCGGCGCAGGCCAAGATCGTCGACGACGTCCTGGGCGCCGGCGACGGATTCGGGCACTCCGATGCGCTGGCCGGCCTCAAGATCAACCTCGAGTTCGTCTCGGCCAATCCGACGGGACCCATCCACATCGGCGGTACCCGCTGGGCCGCCGTCGGCGACGCGCTGGGCCGGTTGCTGTCCACCCAGGGCGCCGACGTCGAGCGCGAATACTATTTCAACGACCACGGCGCCCAGATCGACCGGTTTGCCAACTCGTTGATCGCCGCGGCCCGAGGCGAACCGACCCCGGCCGACGGGTACGCGGGGACCTACATCAACGACATCGCCGCGCAGGTGCTGCAGAAGGCGCCCGACGCGCTCAGCCTGCCCGACGCCGACATGCACGAGACGTTTCGCGAAATCGGCGTCGACCTGATGTTCACCCACATCAAGGAGTCGCTGCACGAGTTCGGCACCGACTTCGACGTCTACACCCACGAAGACTCGATGCACACCAGCGGCCGCGTCGACCAGGCCATCGCCAGGCTGCGCGAGACCGGCAACGTCTACGAGAAGGACGGCGCAACGTGGTTGCGCACCAGCGCTTTCGGCGACGACAAGGACCGCGTCGTGATCAAGAGCGACGGCAAGCCGGCCTACATCGCCGCCGACATCGCCTACTACCTGGACAAGCGGCAGCGCGGCTTCGACCTGTGCATCTACATGCTCGGCGCCGACCACCACGGCTACATCGCCCGGCTCAAGGCCGTGGCCGCCGCCTTCGGTGAAGACCCGGCCACGGTCGAGGTGCTCATCGGGCAGCTGGTCAACCTGGTCCGCGACGGCCAGCCGGTCCGGATGAGCAAGCGGGCCGGCACGGTGCTCACCCTCGACGATTTGGTCGAGGCGATCGGCGTCGACGCGGCGCGCTACAGCCTGATCCGCTCGTCGGTGGACACCGCCATCGACATCGACCTGGAGCTGTGGTCGTCGGCGTCCAACGAAAACCCGGTCTATTACGTGCAATACGCGCACGCCCGGCTGTCGGCGCTGGCCCGCAACGCCGCCGAGCTCGGCCTGGTCCCCGACACCGCGCACCTCGAGTTGCTCAGCCACGACAAGGAGGGCGCGTTGTTGCGCTCGATCGGCGAGTTCCCGCGGGTTCTGAACACCGCCGCGTCGCTGCGGGAACCGCACCGGGTGTGCCGCTATTTGGAGGACCTCGCCGGCGACTACCACCGGTTCTACGACTCGTGCCGGGTGCTGCCGCAGGGCGACGAGCAGCCCACCGACCTGCACACCGCGCGCCTGGCGCTCTGCCAGGCCGCCCGCCAGGTGATCGCCAACGGTCTGACGATCCTCGGCGTCAGCGCCCCGGAGCGAATGTGAACGTCCATCCCGCCGGTCCCCGGCACGCCGACGACGCGCGCCACGCCGAGAGCCCGCCGCGCCCGCAATCCCCCGAGGAGCTGTTGCGGCTGGCCCCGAACGTGTGGCCGCGCAGCACAACTCGCGACGAGGACGGCGCGGCGGTCATCGGGGGACTACCGGTGACCCAGCTCGCCCACGAGTACGGGACCCCGCTGTTCGTCATCGACGAGGACGACTTCCGCTCCCGCTGCCGGGACCTGGCGGCGGCCTTCGGCGGCGGGAACAACGTGCACTACGCCGCGAAGGCGTTCCTGTGCACCGAAATCGCCCGCTGGATCAACGAGGAGGGCCTGTCGCTGGACGTGTGCACTGGCGGGGAACTGGCCGTCGCGCTGCACGCCGAGTTCCCGCCGGAGCGGATCACCTTCCACGGCAACAACAAATCGGTCGCCGAACTGACCGCGGCCGTCAAGGCCGGCGTGGGTCACGTCGTGCTGGACTCGATGACCGAGATCGAACGCCTCGACACCATCGCGGGGGAGGCGGGCATCGTCCAGAACGTGCTCGTGCGCCTCACCGTCGGGGTCGAGGCGCACACCCACGAGTTCATCTCCACCGCGCACGAGGACCAGAAGTTCGGGTTGTCGGTCGCCAGCGGCGCGGCGATGGCCGCGGTGCGCCGGGTCTTCGACACGGATCACCTGCGACTGGTCGGGCTGCACAGCCACATCGGGTCGCAGATCTTCGACGTCGCCGGCTTCGAACTCGCAGCGCACCGCGTCATCGGCCTGCTGCACGACATCGTCGCCGAGTTCGGCGTCGACAAGACCGCCCAGCTGTCGACCGTCGATCTCGGTGGTGGCTTCGGCATCTCGTACCTGGCACCCGACGACCCGCCGCCGATGGCCGAACTGGCGAACAAGCTCAGCGCCATCGTGCGCAACGAGTCGGCGGCCGTCGGGCTGTCCACCCCCCGGCTGGTGGTCGAGCCGGGGCGTGCCATCGCCGGGCCGGGCACCATCACGCTCTACGAGGTCGGCACCGTCAAGGACGTCGACGTGAGCACCACCGCGCACCGGCGTTACGTCAGCGTCGACGGCGGCATGAGCGACAACATCCGCACCGCGCTCTACGACGCGCAGTACGACGCCCGGTTGGTCTCGCGCACCAGCGACGCCCCGGCGGAGCTGGCCCGCATCGTCGGAAAGCACTGCGAGACGGGCGATATCGTCGTTCGCGACACCTGGGTTCCCGGTGACCTGCAGCCGGGTGACCTGCTCGGCGTCGCCGCCACCGGCGCGTACTGCTATTCCCTGTCCAGCCGTTACAACATGATCGGCCGGCCCGCCGTGGTGGCCGTGCGCGGGGGGCGCGCACGGCTGATCCTGCGCCGGGAGACGGTCGACGATCTGCTGAGTCTGGAAGTGAGGTGACCCGTGCCCGGTGACGAAAAGGCCGTCGGCGTAGCTGTACTCGGGTTGGGCAACGTCGGCAGCGAGGTCGTCAGGATCATCGAGGACAGCGCCGAGGACCTGGCGGCCCGCATCGGTGCCCCCTTGGTGCTCCGCGGGATCGGGGTGCGCCGCGTCGCGCCCGACCGCGGCGTTCCCGTCGGCCTGCTGACCGACAACATCGAAGAGCTGGTCTGCCGCGAGGACGTCGACATCGTCGTCGAGGTGATGGGACCGGTGGAGCCGGCCCGCAAGGCGATCCTGTCCGCGCTGGAGCACGGCAAGTCCGTCGTCACCGCGAACAAGGCGCTGCTGTCCATCTCCACCGGGGAGCTGGCGCAGGCCGCTGAAAACGCCCACGTCGACCTGTATTTCGAGGCGGCCGTTGCGGGTGCGATCCCAGTCATCCGCCCGCTCACCCAATCCCTGGCCGGCGACACCGTGCTGCGGGTGGCCGGCATCGTCAACGGCACCACCAACTACATCCTGTCCGCGATGGACAGCACCGGCGCCGACTACCAGACCGCCCTGGCCGAGGCGAGCGCGCTGGGCTACGCCGAGGCCGATCCCACCGCCGACGTCGAGGGCTACGACGCCGCGGCCAAGGCGGCGATCCTGGCGTCCATCGCCTTTCACACCCGGGTGCACGCCGACGACGTGTACCGCGAGGGCATCACCAAGATCACCCCGGCCGATTTCGCGTCCGCGCGGGCGCTGGGCTGCACCATCAAGCTGCTGTCCATCTGCGAACGGATCACCGGAGACGATGGCCAGCAACGCGTTTCGGCCCGGGTCTACCCGGCGCTGGTGCCGCTGTCGCATCCGCTCGCCACGGTCAGCGGGGCGTTCAACGCGGTGGTGGTCGAGGCCGCGGCCTCGGGGCGGCTGATGTTCTACGGCCAGGGCGCGGGTGGCGCACCCACCGCCTCGGCGGTCACCGGCGACCTGGTGATGGCCGCCCGGAACAGGGTGCTGGGCAGCCGCGGCCCGAAGGAGTCCCGGTACGCCCAACTGCCTATCGCCCCAATGGGTCTCATCTCCACCCGTTACTACGTCAGCATGAACGTCGCCGACGAGCCGGGCGTATTGTCTTCGGTGGCAGCCGAATTCGCCAAGCGCGAGGTCAGTATCGCCGAGGTCCGCCAGGAGGGCGTGGTGGACGAGGGTGGCCGGCGGGTCGGGGCCCGCGTTGTGGTGGTCACGCACACCGCCACCGACGCCGCGCTGTCCGAAACCGTCCGTGCCCTCGCCGATTTGGATGTCGTGCAGGACGTGACCAGCGTGCTGCGACTGGAAGGAAACGGCCTGTGAGCGCTGCCCGGACGGCCACCCATCAACCCTGGCCCGGAGTGATCGCGGCGTACCGCGACCGATTACCGGTGGGCGACGACTGGACCCCGGTCACCCTGCTCGAAGGCGGCACCCCCCTGATTGCCGCGACGCGGCTCTCGGAACGAACCGGCTGCACGGTCCACCTCAAGGTCGAGGGCCTCAACCCGACCGGCTCCTTCAAGGACCGGGGCATGACGATGGCCGTCACCGACGCCCTGGCCCGCGGCCAGCAGGCCGTGCTGTGCGCATCGACCGGCAACACCTCGGCCTCGGCGGCCGCGTACGCGGCGCGCGCCGGCATCACCTGCGCGGTGCTGATCCCGCAGGGCAAGATCGCGATGGGCAAGCTGGCGCAGGCGGTGATGCACGGCGCCAAGATCATCCAGATCGACGGCAACTTCGACGACTGCCTGGAACTCGCCCGCAAGATGGCCGCCGACTTCCCGACCATCGCGCTGGTGAACTCGGTCAACCCGGTGCGCATCGAGGGCCAGAAGACGGCCGCGTTCGAGATCGTCGACGCGCTGGGCGCCGCGCCGGACGTGCACGCCCTTCCCGTCGGCAACGCCGGCAACATCACCGCGTACTGGAAGGGCTACACCGAGTACCACCACGAGGGCGTGATCGACAAGCTGCCCCGGATGCTGGGCGCCCAGGCCGCCGGCGCGGCGCCGCTGGTGCTCGGCCACCCGGTCAGCCACCCGGAGACCATCGCGACCGCCATCCGCATCGGCGCGCCGGCGTCGTGGACGGCGGCCGTCGCGGCCCAGCAGCAATCGCAGGGCCGGTTCCTGGCCGTCACCGACGAGGAGATCCTGGCGGCATACCACCTGGTGGCCGCGTCCGAAGGCGTGTTCGTCGAGCCGGCGTCCGCGGCCAGCATCGCGGGTCTGCTCAAGGCCGTCGACGACGGCTGGGTGGCGCGCGGATCGACGGTGGTGTGCACGGTGACCGGCAACGGTCTCAAGGACCCCGACACCGCGCTCAAAGACATGCCGAAGGTGTCCCCGCTGCCGGTGGATCCGGTGCTCGTCGTCGAACAGCTGGGTTTGGGCTAGTGACCCGGATGCTGCCCGCCGGGCTGGTGGCCAGCGCCGTGGTGTCGGCATCCAGCGCCAATCTGGGCCCCGGCTTCGACAGCCTCGGTCTGGCGTTGAGCCTGTGCGACGAGATTATCGTGGAGACAACGGATTCCGGCCTGGTCGTGGTGGTCGAGGGCGAGGGCGCCGGCCAGGTACCGCTGGACGCCGACCACCTGGTGGTCCGCGCCGTGCGGCGCGGACTGCACGCCGCGGGGGTCAACGCCGCCGGCCTGGAGGTGCGCTGCCGCAACGCCATCCCGCACTCGCGTGGCCTCGGTTCCTCGGCGGCGGCGGTCGCCGGCGGCCTGGCGGCGGTGAATGGGCTTGTCGCGCAAACGGGTTCGACTCCGCTGGGCGTTGATCAGCTCATCCAGCTGTGCGCGGAATTCGAGGGCCATCCCGACAACGCCGCGGCCGCGGTGCTGGGCGGTGCGGTGGTGTCCTGGACGGACCGCACCGGTGCCGAGCCCCGATATTCGGCGGTGTCGCTGCGGCTGCACCCGGACATTCAGCTGTTCTGCGCGGTTCCCGAGGACCGCTCGCTGACGGCGGAAACCCGCGTGCTGCTGCCCGGCCTGGTCAGCCACGAAGACGCCAGCTTCAACGTCAGCCGCGCCGCGCTGCTGGTCGTAGCCCTCACCGAACGGCCGGACCTGCTGATGCCGGCCACCGAGGACGTGCTCCACCAACCGCAACGCGGCCCGGTGATGCGCGGATCGGCGGAATATTTGCGGCTGCTGCGGCGTCACAACATCGCAGCGACGCTGTCCGGGGCCGGCCCCTCGCTGATCGCACTCAGCACCGAGCCGGACTTACCCCCAGAAGCGCTGGAGTACGGGGCCGCACACGGATTTAACGTCACGAAGATGACCGCCGGCGAAGGAGTACGCTGGAACCCGGGCGTCACCGTCGCCGGTTGATCCGCAGCGTGGCCGGAGGGTTTGCTTGCTTCCGACAGGGATGCAGGTTATCCTCGGAGCCGTCCAGCAATCGCAGCATCTGCATCTGCAAACATACTGCCTTGCCGCTAGGACAACACCAATTCTTCTCGTAAACGAGGTTCGCCGTTTTCTCCGCTGATCCCTGGCGATCACCGTCGCAGAGTCGATGATTGGGCGCACTCGGCAATTTGGCTGACTGCAACGACCCCCCGTATGACCTGATCAGCGGGGGAAGAAAGGAAATCCGTGACTGATACGGACCTCTTCACGGCTGGCGAGAGCACCGACAGCAATCAGGTGCCGGACGCCGTGACCACAGACGCTCCCGACGTCAAAACCACCGCCTCGAGCGGCTCCCTGTCCGCCATGGTGCTGCCCGAGCTGCGTGCGCTGGCTAACCAGGTCGGCGTCAAGGGGACCTCGGGGATGCGCAAGAACGAACTGATCGCCGCCATAAAGGAAATCCGGGGACAGGCCAACGGGACGTCGGCCCCGGCCGCCCCCGAGGGCAGCGGCAAATCCGAGAAAACCGAAACCACCGCGGCCGAAGCGCCGGCCGCCGCGCCGGTCGCCGCAGGGGACCAGAACGGGTCCACCGCCGAGGCGCCGCGCCGGGAACGCCGCGGTGCCAACCGCGATGCGGGCTCGTCGGCCCGCACACCCCAGGAGCAGGACGACGCCGGCACCCGCAAAGGCGGCGCCGACGCGGACAAACGCCAAGGGGGCCAACAGGACACCAAGAACGACGAGCGGGGGCAGGACTCCGGCGGCGACCAGGGTTCGGGCGGCCAGCAGTCCCGCGGCTCGAACCAGCAGGACGACGACGGCGAGGGCCGTCAGGGCCGGCGGGGACGCCGGTTCCGCGACCGCGACCGCAGGCGGCGCGGCGAGCGCTCCGGCGATGGCGTCGACTCCGAACTGCGCGAGGACGACGTCGTCCAGCCGGTCGCCGGAATCCTCGACGTTCTGGACAATTACGCGTTCGTGCGCACCTCCGGGTACCTGGCCGGCCCGCACGACGTCTACGTCTCGATGAACATGGTGCGCAAGAACGGTCTGCGCCGCGGCGACGCGGTGACCGGCGCGGTTCGGGTGCCCCGGGACGGCGAGCAGCCCAACCAGCGGCAGAAGTTCAACCCGCTGGTGCGCCTGGACAGCGTCAACGGCGGCTCCGTCGAGGACGCCAAGAAGCGGCCCGATTTCTCCAAGCTGACGCCGTTGTACCCCAACCAGCGGCTGCGCCTGGAAACCACGCCCGACCGGCTGACCACCCGGGTCATCGACCTGATCATGCCGATCGGCAAGGGCCAGCGCGCGCTGATCGTCTCGCCGCCCAAGGCGGGTAAGACGACGATCCTGCAGGACATCGCCAACGCGATCACCAAGAACAACCCGGAGTGCCACCTCATGGTCGTCCTCGTCGACGAGCGGCCCGAGGAGGTCACCGACATGACGCGCTCGGTCAAGGGCGAGGTCATCGCCTCGACCTTCGACCGGCCGCCGTCGGACCACACGTCGGTCGCCGAGCTGGCCATCGAACGCGCCAAGCGGCTCGTCGAGCAGGGCAAGGACGTCGTGGTGTTGCTCGACTCGATCACCCGCCTGGGCCGCGCCTACAACAACGCGTCGCCGGCGTCGGGCCGGATCCTGTCCGGCGGTGTCGACTCCACCGCGCTGTACCCGCCCAAGCGCTTCCTCGGCGCCGCGCGCAACATCGAGGAGGGCGGCTCGCTGACCATCATCGCCACCGCAATGGTCGAGACCGGGTCCACCGGTGACACGGTCATCTTCGAGGAGTTCAAGGGCACCGGCAACGCCGAGCTCAAGCTGGACCGCAAGATCTCCGAACGCCGCGTCTTCCCGGCGGTCGACGTGAACCCGTCCGGCACGCGGAAGGACGAGCTGCTGCTGTCGCCCGACGAATTCGGCATCGTGCACAAGCTGCGCCGCGTGCTGTCGGGCCTGGACCCCCACCAGGCCATCGACCTGCTGATGTCGCAGCTGCGCAAGACGAAGACCAACTACGAGTTCCTGGTGCAGGTGTCCAAGACGACCCCCGGGTCGATGGACAACGACTAGTCAGCGACTAGCGTCGCAAGCTGTGGCGGAGACGCTGCAGCAACTCCTCCGCGAGCGTGCCGACCAGGACACGCCGGCGCTGAAGTACGGCGACCGGGTCTGGACCTGGCGTGAGCACCTGGCCGACGCCGCCGCCACCGCGGCCGCGGTCATCGGGGTCGCCGACCCGGACCGCCCGCTGCACGTGGGCGCGCTGCTGGGCAACAGCCCCGAGATGCTGACCGCCATGGCGTCCGCCGCGCTCGGCGGCTACGTGCTGTGCGGCGTCAACGACACCCGCCGCGGTGCCGCGCTGGCCCGCGACATCCTGCACGCCCACTGCCAGATCCTGCTGACCGATCCGGCGCACAGGGAGTTGCTCGACGGCCTCGAGCTGCCCGGCGTGCGGGTGTTCGACGTGTCCGGCGAGTCCTGGGCGGCGCTGCTGGAGCGCGCCGGGCCGCCGACCCCGCACCGGGAGGTGGCGGCCACCGACACCTTCATGATGATGTTCACCTCCGGCACGAGCGGCGAGCCGAAGGCCGTGCAGGTCACCCACCTGACCGTGCTCTTCGCCGGTGCCACGCTGATCGCGCGGTTCGAGCTCGACGCGACCGACGTCTGCTACCTGTCGATGCCGCTGTTTCACGCCAACTCGCTGTTCGCGGGGTGGAGCGTCGCGGTGAGCACCGGCGCGGCCATGGTGCCCGCGACGTTTTCGGCCTCCGGTCTGCTCCCGGATCTTCGCCGCTACGGCGTCACCTTCATGAACTACGTCGGCAAACCGCTGGCCTTCGTGCTGGCCACGCCCGAGCGACCCGACGACCACGACAACCCGTTGCGGCTCGCGGTCGGCAACGAGGCCAGCGACCGCGACATCGCCGAGTTCAGCAGGCGTTTCGACTGCACGGTGTGGGACGGCTTCGGGTCCACCGAGGGCGCGATCATCATCACCCGCGAGGACGGCTGCCCGCCGGGGTCGCTGGGCCGCGGCTTCCCCGGGGTCGCCGTCTACAACCCGGGCACGCTGGCCGAATGCCCACCCGCCGCGTTCGACGGGGACGGGGCCCTGACCAACGCCGACGAGGCGATCGGTGAGCTGGTCAACACCACCGGCGCGGGCCTGTTCGCCGGGTACTACAACGACCGCGAGGCCACCGACGCGCGCCTTCGGCACGGCATGTTCTGGTCCGGCGACCTCGCCTACCGGGACGCCGACGGGTGGATCTACTTCGCCGGGCGCAGCGGCGACTGGTTGCGCGTCGACGGCGAAAACATGACCACGGCGCCCATCGAGCGCATCCTGCAACGGTTGGCCCCGGTCAGCCACGTCGCGGTGTACGCGGTGCCCGACGAGCACGTCGGCGACCAGGTGATGGCGGCGATGGTGTTGGCCGACGGCGCGGATCTGACGCCCGGGGAGTTCGGCCGGTTCCTCGCCGCCCAGCCGGACCTGTCGCCCAAGGCGTGGCCCCGCTACGTCTGGCTGACCGACCGGCTGCCGACCACGGCCACCAACAAGATCCTCAAGCGCGAGCTGACCGCGCTCGGCGCGGCCCCCGGCGCCGGCGTGGTCTGGACCCGCGACGGGAAAAGCCGCGTCTACCGCGACACCTGAACCACGCACCCGACACGCCGCCGGTGGAGGTCGCAACGGCTTATGTCTCGACCCATCATGTGCCGCCCCACACCCCGGGAATGCGCAGGCGCAGCTCCGCGTTTGGGGGGATGTAGGTTGACCTGGCATAATCGAGGGTCGACTAGCCCAGGACCAGATCAGGTTCATGGAGTGCGCGCCCGGTCCGGGCGGCAAACGATCGAAGAGGACACGATGAAAGCTGACATTCACCCCGCCTACGGTGAAACCACCGTGCACTGCGGGTGCGGCAACACCTTCACCACCCGCAGCACCAAGCCCGGCGGCAACATCGTCGTCGAGGTCTGCTCGCAGTGCCACCCCTTCTACACCGGCAAGCAGAAGATCCTCGACAGCGGCGGCCGCGTGGCCCGGTTCGAGAAGCGCTACGGCAAGCGCAAGGCCGCAGCCGACAACGGCGAGTCGACCGACAAATAGCTGGCTTACCGACGCCCGAACTGTGCCCAACGGCGCACAGGCCGGGCGTCGGTTCGCGTTCGGGGCGATCACAAGCGGCAGGAGGTGAGACATGACGCAGCCGGTGCAGACCATTGACGTGCTGCTGGCCGAACACGCCGACCTCGAGAAGCGGCTGGCAGACCCAGAACTGCACAGCAATCCCGACGAGGCGCGCAAGGCCGGTCGCCGGTTCGCTCGCTTGGCCCCGATCGTCGGCACCTACCGCAAGCTGGCCGCCGCGCGCGGCGACCTCGAGACCGCCCGCGAGCTGGCCGCCGACGACGAGTCGTTCGCCGACGAGGTGACCGAGCTCGAAACGCGGGTGACCGAACTGGACACCCAACTCACCGACATGCTCGCGCCGCGCGATCCCCACGACGCCGACGACATCGTCCTCGAGGTCAAATCCGGTGAGGGCGGCGAGGAATCGGCGTTGTTCGCCGCCGATCTGGCCCGCATGTACATCCGTTACGCGGAGCGGCACGGCTGGACGGTCACGGTGCTGGACGAAACCACCTCGGATCTGGGCGGTTACAAGGACGCCACGCTGGCCATCGCCAGCAAGGGGGACACCGCCGACGGGGTGTGGTCGCGGATGAAGTTCGAGGGCGGCGTCCATCGGGTGCAACGCGTTCCGGTGACGGAATCCCAAGGGCGCGTTCATACTTCGGCGGCAGGCGTGCTGGTCTACCCGGAGCCCGAGGAAGTCGGCGAGGTGCAGATCGACGAGTCGGACCTGCGCATCGACGTGTACCGGTCGTCCGGCAAGGGCGGGCAGGGCGTCAACACCACCGACTCCGCGGTGCGCATCACCCACCTGCCCACCGGGATCGTGGTCACCTGCCAGAACGAACGGTCCCAGCTGCAGAACAAGGCCCGGGCGATGCAGGTGCTGGCCGCCCGGCTGCAGGCCCTCGCGGAGGAGAAGGCGCTGGCCGACGCGTCGGCCGACCGCGCCAGCCAGGTCCGCACCGTGGACCGCAGCGAACGGATCCGCACCTACAACTTCCCGGAGAACCGGATCACCGACCACCGGATCGGTTTCAAGGCGCACAACCTCGATCAGGTGCTCGACGGCGACCTCGACGCGTTGTTCGACGCGCTCAGCTCCGCCGACAAGCAAGCGCGGCTGCAGCAGGCATGACCCTCCTGCGGCGCGCGATCGAGTCGGCCGCGGCGCGGCTCGCCCGGGCCGGGATCGACTCCGCCCGCCACGACGCCGAGGAGTTGGCCGCGCACCTGGTGGGCACCGAGCGCGGCCGCCTGACGTTGCTCGAGGCGCCCGGCGACGAATTCTTCGGGCGTTACGGCGACATGATTGCGGCGCGCTCCCAACGGGTTCCGTTGCAGCATCTCACCGGGACGGCGGCGTTCGGGCCGGTGACGCTGCGCGTCGGCCCCGGTGTGTTCATCCCGCGCCCGGAGACCGAGGCGATGCTGGAGTGGGCCACCGCGCAGCCGCTCCCCGCCCGGCCCGTGATCGTCGACTTGTGCACCGGCTCGGGCGCTTTGGCCCTGGCCCTGGCCCGGCACCGGCCCGCGGCGCGGGTCATCGGCATCGACGACTCGGACACCGCCCTGGGCTACGCGCGCCGCAACACCGAGGACACCCTCGTGGAGCTGGTGCGCGCCGACGTCACCGACCCGGCCCTTTTTCCCGAGCTGGACGGGCGGGTGGACCTCGTCGTCGCCAACCCGCCCTATGTTCCCGACGACAGCGCCGTGGAAGCCGAAGTGGCCCAACATGATCCGCCGCACGCGGTGTTCGGCGGAGTGGACGGGATGGCGGTGATCGCCGCCGTCATCCGGCTCGCCGGGCGCTGGCTGCGCCCCGGCGGCCTCTTCGCCGTCGAGCACGACGACACCACGTCGGCGCAGACCGTCGAAGCACTGAGCGGCACAGGGCTTTTCGAGGACATCGAGGGCCGTCGGGATCTGGCGGGACGGCCGAGGTTCGTGACGGCCCGGCGGAAGGGTCGCGCATGAGCTCCGTGTTCGACTGCGCCGACCCCGACCAGCGCTCACTCGGAATCACCTCGGCCGCAGGCGCCCTCAAGAGCGGCCGGCTGGTCGTGCTGCCCACCGACACCGTGTACGGCATCGGCGCCGACGCCTTCGACAGCACCGCGGTGGCCGCGCTGCTCGCGGCGAAGGGGCGGGGCCGTGACATGCCGGTGGGCGTGTTGGTCGGCTCCTGGCACACCATCGAGGGGCTGGTCTACACGATGCCCGCGGGGGCGCGCGACCTGATCCGTGCCTTCTGGCCGGGCGCGCTGAGCCTGGTGGTGACGCAGGCGCCGTCATTGCAATGGGACCTCGGGGATGCCCGGGGCACCGTCATGCTGCGGATGCCGCTGCACCCGGTCGCCATCGAGCTGCTTCGCGAGGTCGGCCCCGTGGCGGTATCCAGCGCCAACGTCTCCGGCCGGCCGCCCGCGGTCGACGCCGCCGAGGCGCGCAGTCAGCTCGGTGAGCTGGTCGACGTCTACCTCGACGCGGGCCCGTCCCAGCAGCAGGCCGCCTCCACGATCGTCGACCTGACCGGAGACGCCCCGCGCATCCTGCGTGCGGGCCCGGTGAGCGCCGAGCGGATCGCCGAAGTGCTTGGCGTGGACGCCGGAAGCCTGATCGCCTAGGCGACGGCTCGCTGTCAGGTTGGTGCAGTACGGTCTCGGTGGTGTCCAGCGGCCCGGTCAGCGACGTAGCCAGCCTCGCCGGCGGCGTCCTCGCCCTGTCGGATCGGGGCACCGGAGTCCCCCTGCGCGAGCTCGCGCTGGTCGGGCTGACCGCGGCGATCATCACCTACTTCGCGACCGGCCCGGTGCGGGTACTGGCCATGCGCCTGGGGGCCGTCGCCTATCCGCGGGAACGCGACGTGCACGTCACGCCCACCCCGCGCATGGGTGGGCTCGCGATGTTCATCGGTGTGGTCGCGGCCGTTTTCCTGGCCTGGCAACTGCCGGCGCTCACCCGCGGGTTCGTCTACTCGACCGGCATGCCGGCCGTCCTGGTGGCAGCCGCGGTGATCGTCGGCATCGGCCTGATCGACGACCGCTGGGGGCTGGACGCCCTGACCAAGTTCGCCGGCCAGATCACCGCGGCCAGCGTGCTGGTCACGATGGGCGTCGCGTGGAGCGTCCTGTACATCCCCATCGGCGGCGTCGGCACCATCGTGCTGGACCAAGCCTCGTCGATCCTGCTCACCCTGGCGCTGACGGTGTCGATGGTCAACGCGATGAACTTCGTCGACGGCCTCGACGGGCTGGCCGCCGGGCTGGGACTCATCATGGCGCTGGCGATCTGCATGTTCTCGGTGGGCCTGCTGCGCGACCATGGCGGGGACGTCTTGTTCTATCCGCCCGCCGTCATCTCGGTGGTACTGGCGGGGACCTGCCTGGGGTTCTTGCCGCACAACTTCCACCGCGCGCGGATCTTCATGGGCGATTCCGGCTCGATGCTGATCGGCCTGATGGTCGCCGCGGCCGCCACTACCGCCGCAGGCCCCGTTTCGCAGAACGCCTACGGCGCCCGCGACGTGTTTGCTCTGCTGGCGCCGTTCCTGCTGGTGGTGGCCGTCATGTTCGTGCCGATGCTCGACCTTTTGCTGGCGATCGTGCGCCGCACCCGCGCCGGCCGCAGCGCATTCAGCCCCGACAAAATGCACCTGCATCACCGGTTGCTGCAGATCGGTCATTCGCATCGCCGGGTGGTGCTGCTGATCTATCTGTGGGTGGGCATTGTCGCGTTCGGCGCCGCGAGCACCATATTTTTCAATCCCCGCCATACCGCCGCGGTAATGCTGGCCGCGATCGTGGTCGCCGGTGTGGCCACGGCGATCCCGCTCCTCCGCCGCCGCGACGACGACTACGACGTGGACTGAACGAGCCTACGACACCCGGTAGTAGCGGTGCCGATCGTATGGTACGGTGCAGGTAGAACCCCAAAAAGAGACCTTGAGGGTTGCCGGCCAGCCGGCCCGTCGGACGCCCGTCCGAGCGCGCCGGTTCACGACCGACGTAGGGAGCTACCCCTTGGGTGAATCCCCTGTGACGTGCGATACGCTCGGCGGGCCACCGATCGGTCGGTCGGGGGTCTCCCGCTTCACTACCTGGGATTGAGGTGCTGCAGTGACGACACCAGCGCAGGACGCGCCGTTGGTGTTTCCCTCTGTTGCTTTCCGTCCGCTTCGGCTGTTTGTGATCAGCGTGGGCATCACCGCGCTGGCGATTCTCGGCGCCGGATTGTCCGGCCGCCTCATGCTCGGCGTGTTCTTCGGTGTCGGGTTGCTCTTGGGTTTGCTCAACGCGCTTCTCGTCCGGCGCTCGGTCGCGTCGATCACCGCGAAAGAGCATCCCCTGAAAAGCTCGATGGCGGTCAATTCGGCGACGAGGTTGGCGATCATCACCGTCGTCGCGCTCGTCGTTGCCTATGTTTTCCGGCCGAACGGCCTGGGCGCGATGTTCGGTCTGGCGCTCTTCCAGGTGCTCTTGGTCGCGTCGACCGCTCTGCCGGTCTGGAAGAAGCTGCGGACGGGCGAGGCGGCCCCATCCCTGAGCCCTGAGGGCAACGACGGAGGCAACACGAGCGATGATTGAGACGATCCTGGCCGGTTCCCAGATCGAGGTCGGCGAGCACACCACGGCGAGGTGGCTCGGCATGACCGTCAACACCGACACCATCCTGTCGACGGCGATCGCCGCGGTAATCGTCATCGCCCTGGCGTTCGTCCTGCGCGCCAACATCACGTCGAGCGGTGTGCCCAGCGGAATCCAGCTGTTCTGGGAGGCGCTCACCATTCAGATGCGCAACCAGATCGAAAGCGCCATCGGGATGCGGATCGCGCCGTTCGTGCTGCCGCTGGCCGTCACCATCTTCATCTTCATCCTGATCTCCAACTGGCTGTCGGTGCTGCCGCTGCAGTACACCGATAAATCCGGTCACACCACCGAGTTGCTGAAGTCGGCCGCGGCGGACATCAATTACGTTCTGGCGCTGGCCCTTTTCGTGTTCGTCTGCTACCACGTGGCCGGCATCTGGCGCCGCGGCATCGTCGGCCACCCGCTCAAGGTGCTCAAGGGGCACGTGGCGTTCCTGGCGCCGATCAACCTGGTCGAGGAATTGGCCAAGCCGATCTCGTTGTCGCTCCGACTTTTCGGCAACATCTTCGCCGGCGGCATCCTGGTGGCGCTGATCGCGCTCTTCCCCGCCTACATCATGTGGTTGCCCAACGCCATCTGGAAATCGTTCGACCTGTTCGTCGGTGCGATCCAGGCCTTCATCTTCTCGATCCTGACCATCTTGTACTTCAGCCAGGCCATGGAGCTGGAGGACGACCATGACTAGCCCACTCACGACCAGATAAGCCAACAAGATAAAGCTGGACAAAGGAGGAAAGAATGGACCCCACTATCGCTGCCGGTGCACTCATCGGCGGTGGAATCATCATGGGCGGCGGCGCAATCGGAGCCGGCATCGGTGACGGTATCGCCGGTAACGCGCTGGTTTCGGGCATCGCCCGGCAGCCCGAGGCGCAGGGCCGGTTGTTCACGCCGTTCTTCATCACGGTCGGTCTGGTCGAGGCGGCCTACTTCATCAACCTGGCGTTCATGGCGTTGTTCGTCTTCGCCACCCCCGTCACGTAATTCGCTGTGATGGGTGACCCGAACCCCATGGTGCTCGCCGCCGGCCAGGCGGTAGCAGAGGGAGGCAAGGGGGGCAGCAACTTTCTCGTCCCCAACGGCACATTCTTCTTCGTGCTGGCCATCTTCCTCATCGTTCTCGCCATCATCGGCACCTTCGTGGTGCCGCCGATCCTGAAGGTGCTGCGCGAACGCGACGCCATGGTCGCCAAGACCGCCGCCGACAACAAGAAGTCGGCCGAGCAGTTCGAAGCGGCCCGGGCCGATTACGAAGAGGCCATGAAGGAAGCGCGCGTTCAGGCGTCATCCTTCCGCGACAACGCCCGCGCCGAAGGCCGCAAGGTTATCGAGGACGCGCGCGCCAGTGCCGAGCAGGACGTGATGGCGACGGTGCAGCTGGCCGCCGAGCAATTGAAACGGGAAAGGGACGCCGTGGAGCTGGATCTGCGCGCCAACGTGGGGACCATGTCGGCGACCCTGGCCAGCCGGATCCTCGGCGTAGACGTCGCACCCACCGCCGCGGCCACGGCCGCCACCGAGTCGTCCGGGCGGTAAGCAGCAAATGTGGACTTTTGTCGGACAGTTGTTCGGGTTCGTGGTCATCGTGGCGCTGGTGTGGCGGTACGCCGTCCCGCCGGTGCGCAAGATGATGACCGCCCGGCAAGAGCTGGTGCGCCAGCAGTTGGCCGATTCGGCGGCGGCCGCCGAGCGGCTGACCGAGTCGACCACGGCCCACAGCAAGGCCGTGGAGGCCGCCAAGGAAGAGGCGGAACAAGTCGTCGAAGAGGCCAAGTCGGACGCCGAACGCATCACCGAGCAGTTGCAGGCCCAGGCCGGCGTGGAGGCCGACCGCATCAAGGCGCAGGGCGCGCGCCAGGCCGAGCTGCTGCGGGCGCAGCTGACCCGGCAACTCCGCCTGGAGCTCGGGCACGAATCCGTGCGCCAGGCAGGGGAATTGGTGCGTAGCTATGTGGCGGACCCCGAACAGCGGTCGGCCACCGTCGATCGGTTCCTCGACGATCTGGAAGCCATGGCGCCGGCACCCGCCGAGGTCGCCTACCCGTTGCTGGCGAAGATGCGGTCGGCCAGCCGGCAGGCGCTGGGCGCCCTGTCGGATCGGTTCGGGACCATCGCCAAGAACCTCGACAACAAAGCGCTTTCCACCGTCTCCGCCGAGTTGGTGGCGGTGGCGAAAATGCTGGACCGCGAAATCGTCGTCACCCGCTACCTCACCGTGCCCGCCGAAGTCGCGGCACCGCGGGTTCGGCTGATCGAGCGACTGGTGTCCGGCAAGGTCGGCGACGCCACGCTCGACGTGTTGCGCGCGGCGGTCTCCGAACGCTGGTCGGCCAACACGGATTTGGTCGACGCCATCGAGCACATCTCGCGGCAGGCGTTGCTGGAGGTCGCCGAACGCGAAGATCAGGTCGACGAGGTCGAAGACCAATTGTTCCGGTTCTCGCGCGTTCTCGACGCGCAGCCGCGACTTGCCATCCTGTTGGGCGACTACGGTTCCCCCGCCGAAGGCCGGATCGGCCTGCTGCGCAAGGTGCTTGAGAGCGCAAGCGGGCGGGTGAACCCCGTCGCTACGGCACTGCTGACCCAGACGGTCGAACTGCTCAGGGGCGAGCCGGCCGAGGTGGCCGTGAAGTTCTTGGCGGAGGTCGCGGTGGCGCGCCGCGGCGAAATCGTCGCCCAGGTCACTGCGGCGGCGGAGCTCAGCGATGCCCAGCGCACCCGCCTCACCGAAGTTCTCAGCCGCATCTACTCCCACCCGGTCACGGTGCAGCTGCAGATCGAACCCGACTTGCTGGGCGGGCTGCTGATCGCCGTGGCCGACGAGGTGATCGACGGGACGCTCTCCTCTCGCCTGGCCGCGGCCCAGGCCCAGTTGCCCGACTGAACCCATCACAAGAACCCACGCGAACGAAGATCAAGTAGGAAGACGAAAAGCCATGGCAGAGTTGACAATCTCGGCTGACGACATCCAGGGCGCCATCGAGGAGTACGTAGGCTCCTTCACCGCCGACACCTCCCGCGAGGAAGTCGGCACCGTTGTCGACGCCGGGGACGGCATCGCCCACGTCGAGGGCCTGCCGTCGGTCATGACCCAGGAGTTGCTCGAGTTCCCCGGCGGCGTCCTCGGCGTCGCCCTGAACCTGGACGAGCACAGCGTCGGCGCGGTCATCCTGGGTGATTTCGAGAAAATCGAAGAAGGCCAACAGGTCAAGCGCACCGGCGAGGTGTTGTCGGTGCCCGTCGGCGACGCGTTCTTGGGCCGGGTCGTCGACCCGCTGGGCCACCCGATCGACGGGCGCGGGGACATCGAGACCGACGTGCGGCGCGCGCTGGAGCTGCAGGCGCCGTCGGTGGTCCAGCGTCAGGGCGTCAAGGAGCCCCTGCAGACCGGGATCAAGGCCATCGACGCCATGACCCCGATCGGTCGCGGTCAGCGGCAGCTGATCATCGGCGACCGCAAGACCGGCAAGACGGCGGTCTGCATCGACACCATCCTCAACCAGCGGCAGAACTGGGAGTCGGGCGACGAGCGCAAGCAGGTGCGCTGCGTGTACGTGGCCATCGGCCAGAAGGGCACGACGATCGCGGCCGTCCGGCGCGCGCTGGAAGAGGGCGGAGCGATGGACTACACCACCATCGTCGCGGCGCCCGCTTCCGACGCTGCCGGCTTCAAATGGCTTGCGCCGTACACCGGTTCGGCGATCGCCCAGCACTGGATGTACGACGGCAAGCACGTGCTGATCGTGTTCGACGACCTGAGCAAGCAGGCCGAGGCCTACCGCGCGATCTCGCTGCTGTTGCGTCGCCCGCCGGGCCGCGAGGCCTACCCGGGCGACGTGTTCTACCTGCACTCGCGGCTGTTGGAGCGCTGCGCCAAGCTGTCCGACGAACTCGGTGGCGGCTCGCTGACCGGTCTGCCGATCATCGAGACCAAGGCCAACGACATCTCGGCGTACATCCCGACCAACGTCATCTCGATCACCGACGGCCAGTGCTTCCTGGAGTCCGACCTGTTCAACCAGGGCGTCCGGCCCGCCATCAACGTGGGTGTCTCGGTTTCCCGCGTCGGCGGCGCGGCGCAGATCAAGGCGATGAAGGAAGTGGCGGGCTCGTTGCGGCTGGACCTGTCGCAGTACCGCGAGCTGGAATCGTTCGCGGCCTTCGCTTCCGATCTGGACGCCACGTCCAAGGCGCAGCTGGAGCGCGGCGAACGGCTGGTCGAGTTGCTCAAGCAACGGCAGTACCAGCCGATGCCGGTCGAGGAGCAGGTGGTCTCGATCTTCCTGGGCACCGGCGGCCACCTGGACTCGGTGCCCGTCGAGGACGTGCGGCGGTTCGAAACCGAACTGCTGGACCACATGCGCGCTTCCGAGGAGAAGTTCCTGGCCGGGATCCGCGACAGCCAGAAGCTCTCCGAAGAGGGCGAGAACCAGCTCACCGAGATCATCAAGAAGTTCAAGAAGGGCTTCGCGGCCTCCGACGGCGGATCTGTGGTGCCCGACGAGCACGTCGAGCCGATGGACGAGGAAGACCTGGCAAAGGAGTCGGTCCAGGTCAAAAAGGAGAAGCCGAAGCAGGAACCCAAGGACACCAAGAAGGACAAGAAGTAGCTAACGATGGCGGCCACACTTCGCGAATTGCGCGGCCGAATCCGTTCGGCAGGGTCGATCAAGAAGATCACCAAGGCCCAGGAGATGATCGCGACCTCGCGCATCGGTAAGGCCCAGGCCCGGCTGGAATCCGCACGGCCCTACGCGTTTCAGATCACCTCGACGCTGACGACCCTGTCCGCCGAGGCCGCTCTGGACCACCCGTTGCTGGTCGAGCGGGAAGAACCGAAGCGGGCCGGCGTGCTGGTGGTGTCCTCCGACCGGGGTTTGTGCGGCGCGTACAACTCCAGCGTCTTCCGCCGCTCCGAGGAGCTGTTCTCCCTGCTGCGGGAGGAAGGAAAGACGCCGGTTCTGTACACGGTGGGCCGTAAGGCGCAGAACTACTTCAAATTCCGCAACTGGGACATCACCGATTCCTGGATGGGCTTCTCCGAGCAGCCCACGGTCGAAAATGCCACGGAGATCGCCGAAACCCTGGTCGACGCCTTCATGCAGGGCACCAACGAGGAAGCGGGGCAGCAGTCCGAGGACGTCGAGGGTGTTGACGAACTGCACATCGTCTACTCGGAGTTCAAGTCGATGATGTCGCAAACGGCGGTGGCCCACCGCATCGCCCCGCTGGTGGTGGAGTACGTCGAGGAAGAACCCGAGCTGCACACGCTTTACTCGTTCGAGCCGGATGCGACAACGCTTTTCGACGCGCTGCTGCCGAGATACCTGACGACCCGGGTGTACGCGGCGCTGTTGGAAGCGGCGGCATCGGAGCTGGCCTCACGCCAGCGGGCGATGAAGTCGGCCACCGACAACGCGGACGACCTCATCAAAGATCTGACGCTGATGGCGAACCGCGAGCGGCAGGCCCAGATCACCCAGGAGATCAGCGAAATCGTCGGTGGCGCAAACGCGCTCGCCGACGCTAAGTAGCACCACGAGGAAGAAGAAACATGACTGCTACTGACCAGAAGACCAAGGACTCCGGCAAGTCCGGGGACACCGACACCAGCGGACGCGTTGTGCGGGTCACCGGGCCCGTCGTCGACGTCGAGTTCCCGCGCGGCTCGGTTCCCGAGCTGTTCAACGCGCTGCACGCCGACATCACCTACGAGGCGATGGCCAAGAAGCTCACGCTCGAGGTCGCGCAGCACCTGGGCGACAACCTTGTTCGGACCATTTCGTTGCAGCCCACCGACGGCCTGGTGCGCGGCGTCGAGGTCACCGACACCGGCAACTCGATCTCGGTGCCGGTGGGCGAGGACGTCAAGGGCCACGTCTTCAACGCCCTGGGCGACTGCCTGGACAAGCCGGGGTACGGGGAGGACTTCGACCACTGGTCGATTCACCGCAAGCCGCCGTCCTTCGAGGAACTCGAGCCGCGCACCGAGATGCTCGAAACCGGCCTCAAGGTCGTGGACCTGCTGACCCCGTACGTGCGTGGCGGCAAGATCGCCCTCTTCGGTGGTGCCGGCGTGGGCAAGACGGTGCTCATCCAGGAGATGATCAACCGCATCGCCCGAAACTTCGGTGGCACTTCGGTGTTCGCCGGCGTGGGCGAGCGCACCCGTGAGGGCAACGACCTGTGGGTGGAGCTCAAGGAAGCCGACGTGCTCAAGGACACCGCGCTGGTGTTCGGTCAGATGGACGAGCCGCCCGGCACCCGTATGCGGGTTGCGCTGTCCGCGCTGACCATGGCCGAGTGGTTCCGTGACGAGGCGGGCCAGGACGTGCTGCTGTTCATCGACAACATCTTCCGGTTCACCCAGGCCGGCTCCGAGGTGTCGACCCTGCTGGGTCGCATGCCCTCGGCGGTGGGCTACCAGCCCACACTCGCCGATGAGATGGGCGAGCTGCAGGAGCGCATCACCTCGACCCGCGGGCGGTCGATCACGTCGATGCAGGCGGTTTACGTGCCGGCGGACGACTACACCGACCCGGCGCCCGCGACGACGTTCGCGCACCTGGACGCCACCACGGAGCTGTCGCGTTCGGTGTTCTCCAAGGGCATCTTCCCCGCTGTGGACCCGCTGGCGTCGAGCTCGACGATCCTGGACCCCGGCGTCGTCGGTGACGAGCACTACCGTGTGGCGCAGGAGGTCATCCGAATCCTGCAGCGCTACAAGGACCTCCAGGACATCATCGCCATCCTGGGCATCGACGAGCTGTCCGAGGAGGACAAGCAGCTCGTCCAGCGCGCCCGCCGCATCGAGCGCTTCCTGTCGCAGAACATGATGGCGGCCGAACAGTTCACCGGCCAGCCCGGTTCGACGGTGCCGGTGAAGGAGACCATCGAGGCGTTCGACAAGCTGACGAAGGGCGACTTCGACCACATCCCCGAGCAGGCCTTCTTCCTGATCGGCGGCCTGGACGACCTGGCCAAGAAAGCCGAAAGCTTCGGCGCCAAGCTCGATTCCTGAGGTTGACTCGAAAGGTATTCTGGCATGGCCGAATTGAACGTTGAGATCGTCGCCGTCGACCGCAAGATCTGGTCGGGTGAGGCAACGTTCCTGTTCACCCGCACCACCGTCGGCGAGATCGGCATCCTGCCCCGCCACATCCCGCTGGTGGCGCAGTTGGTGGACGACGCCATGGTGCGCGTCGAGCGCGAAGGCGAGGACGACCTGCGGATCGCGGTGGACGGCGGGTTTTTGTCGGTGACCGAGGAACAGGTCAGCATCCTGGCCGAATCGGCTGAGTTCGAGTCGGAGATCGACGAGAGCGCCGCCCGCGAGGCCGCCGAGTCCGACGATCCGCGCGTCGCCGCGAGGGGACGAGCCAGATTGCGCGCCGTCGGCGCGATCGACTAACGCCCCGATGAGCGCGCCCATGGTCGGCATGGTCGTGCTCGTCGTCATGCTGGGGGCCGCCGTCCTGGCCCTCAGTTATCGGCTGTGGAAGCTGCGCCAGGGCGGCACGGCCGGGATCATGCGAGACATTCCCGCCGTCGGCGGTCACGGCTGGCGACACGGGGTGATCCGCTACCGTGGCGGCGAGGCCGCCTTCTACCGGCTGTCCAGCCTGCGTTTGTGGCCGGACCGTCGGCTCAGCCGGCGGGGGGTGGAGATCGTGGCCCGGCGCGCACCGCGCGGCGACGAGTTCGACATCATGACCGACGAGATCGTCGTACTCGAATTGCGCGACACGACGCAGGACCGCAGGTCCGGTTACGAGCTCGCTTTGGACAAGGGCGCCTTGACCGCGTTCCTGTCGTGGCTGGAATCCCGTCCCTCGCCGCGCGCACGCCGTCGCAGCGTGTGATCACCACGGGCTGATTGTCTCGCATCCGTATTCTTCGGGCGCGACGTCGCGCACGGTTTCGCTGAACTGCCAGCGGTGCCCCGCGAGATCTTCGACGGTGCATTCCCGTTCGCCGTACTCGCGGTCGACGGGCGGCTCCAGCACCTTGGCGCCGGCCGCCCGGGCGCGGTCGAACTGGCCGTCCACGTCGGCGACCCGCACCTTTATCTCGTGCGTGACGACGCCGGCCGTCGGCGGGTGCCGGTCACGGGCCGTGTCGGCGACGATCACGGCCCCGTCGGTGCCGATGCTCAGCTGCGCGCGGTGGCTGTCACCGATTCGCGTGCGCTCGACGAAGCCGAAGGCGGTGGCGAGCCAGTCCACCGCCGCGCGCACGTCCGGGTAGACAAGCACGGGGATCACGCTGACCGGTGGGACCGATCGATTGTTTTTCATTGCCACGGTTCAGCTTTCGGCCATCCCGCCACCCGGCTGCCAAAGCACGTCGCCACCGGGGTTGGCCGCCCGCGCCAGGATGAACAGCAGGTCCGACAGCCGGTTCAGGTACCTCGCCGGCAGCACGCTGACCCCGTCGGGCTGCGAATCCACCGCGGCCCACGCCGAGCGTTCGGCCCGCCGCACCACGGTCCGGGCGACGTGCAACAACGCCGAGAGTGGCGAACCGCCAGGCAGCACAAAGGAATTCAGCGCCGGCAGGGGTTCGTTGTATTTGTCGCACCACGCTTCGAGCCGGTCGATGTAGGCCTGGGGGACTCGCAGCGGAGGATATTTGGGATCTTCCACCACCGGCGTCGACAGATCCGCGCCGGCGTCGAACAAGTCGTTCTGGATCTGCCGCAGCACGCCCGCGGTTTCTTCATCGGGCCGGCCGAGGGCGATCGCGACGCCGATCGCGGAGTTGGCCTCGTCGCAATCCGCGTAGGCCACCAGCCGGGGATCGTTCTTGGAGACCCGTGAGAAATCGCTCAATCCCGTCGTCCCGTCGTCGCCGGTTCGCGTATATATGCGGGTCAGGTGGATCGCCATGAGAAAACGGTACTCGGCTGGCCGACTCGCTCGATTGCCTGACTCTCCCCCTCGCCCCGCGGCTGGGGGCACCCCCACCTCGCTTCGGTGCGCGGAGCGCATCGTCGTCAAGCGAGGCTGACTGACAAGCCGATACCGCTTCACTAAACTGACCCGGGTGACGGAGCGATTCGTGGTGACCGGCGGCAACCGGTTGTCCGGCGAAGTCGCTGTCGGGGGCGCCAAGAACAGCGTGCTCAAGCTGATGGCCGCGACCCTGCTGGCCGAGGGCACCAGCACCATCACGAACTGCCCGGACATCCTCGACGTGCCGCTGATGGCCGAGGTCCTGCGTGGCCTGGGTGCCACCGTCGAGCTCGACGGCGACGTCGCCCGCATCACCTCGCCCGACGAGCCGAAGTACGACGCCGACTTCGCGGCGGTGCGGCAGTTCCGCGCCTCGGTCTGCGTGTTGGGTCCGCTGGTCGGCCGCTGCAAGCGCGCCAGGGTGGCGCTCCCCGGTGGCGACGCCATCGGATCGCGCCCGCTGGACATGCATCAGGCGGGCCTGCGCCAGCTGGGCGCGCAATGCAACATCGAGCACGGCTGCGTGGTCGCCCAGGCGGATACCTTGCGAGGCGCGGAGATTCAGCTGGAGTTCCCCTCCGTGGGGGCCACCGAGAACATCCTGATGGCCGCCGTCGTGGCCGAAGGCGTCACCACGATCCACAACGCCGCGCGCGAACCCGACGTGGTCGATCTGTGCACGATGCTCAACCAGATGGGCGCGCAGATCGAGGGCGCGGGTTCGCCGACCATGACGATCACCGGCGTCCCGCGGCTGCACCCCACCGAACACCGCGTGATCGGCGACCGCATCGTGGCCGCCACCTGGGGCATCGCCGCCGCGATGACCCGCGGCGACATCTCGGTGAGCGGCGTGGACCCGGCCCACCTGCAGGTGGTGCTGCACAAGCTGCACGACGCGGGCGCCACGGTCACCCAGACCGACAGCAGCTTCCGGGTGACCCAGTACGAGCGCCCCAAGGCCGTCAACGTCGCGACCCTGCCTTTCCCCGGGTTCCCGACCGACCTGCAGCCGATGGCGATCGCGTTGGCCGCGATCGCCGACGGGACGTCGATGATCACGGAGAACGTGTTCGAGGCCCGCTTCCGGTTCGTCGAGGAGATGATCCGACTCGGCGCCGACGCCCGCACCGACGGGCACCACGCCGTGGTGCGGGGCCTGCCGCAACTGTCCAGCGCCCCGGTGTGGTGTTCGGACATCCGCGCCGGCGCCGGCCTGGTGCTGGCCGGGCTGGTCGCCGACGGGGACACCGAGGTCCACGACGTCTTCCACATCGACCGCGGCTACCCGTTGTTCGTGGAAAACCTGGCGATTTTGGGAGCGGAGATCGAGCGGGTAGAGTAGTCAAAGTCAGTGCCCCACAAGGGCGGTCACCCTTCGAAGGTGGCCGAAACCGGGGCCTTGACTCCCTCGCCGGATCGGTACTAGCCTGGCACGGCTGGCCCCGCAGCGGTCACCACACAAGATGACCAAAACTGGGGCTTGACGCCTCCGCCGGACTGGTATTAAGCTGGCAGGGTTGCCCGGAAGCGGGCGAAAACAAGCATGAGTGTTGTTTGAGAACTCAATAGTGTGTTTGGTCTTTATTATTTGTTGTTGTTTTTTGGGCCATACTCTGCACTCCCCGTGTGTGGGTATGGCTGTTTTTTGATGCCAGTTATTGGCGTCTTGTCAGGTATCTCTGATTGTAAATTCACCTCGTTCAGCGAGGAGATTTTGTTTGGAGAGTTTGATCCTGGCTCAGGACGAACGCTGGCGGCGTGCTTAACACATGCAAGTCGAACGGAAAGGCCCCTTCGGGGGTACTCGAGTGGCGAACGGGTGAGTAACACGTGGGTAATCTGCCCTGCACTTCGGGATAAGCCTGGGAAACTGGGTCTAATACCGGATAGGACCTCGAGGCGCATGCCTTGTGGTGGAAAGCTTTTGCGGTGTGGGATGGGCCCGCGGCCTATCAGCTTGTTGGTGGGGTGACGGCCTACCAAGGCGACGACGGGTAGCCGGCCTGAGAGGGTGTCCGGCCACACTGGGACTGAGATACGGCCCAGACTCCTACGGGAGGCAGCAGTGGGGAATATTGCACAATGGGCGCAAGCCTGATGCAGCGACGCCGCGTGGGGGATGACGGCCTTCGGGTTGTAAACCTCTTTCAGCAGGGACGAAGCGCAAGTGACGGTACCTGCAGAAGAAGCACCGGCCAACTACGTGCCAGCAGCCGCGGTAATACGTAGGGTGCGAGCGTTGTCCGGAATTACTGGGCGTAAAGAGCTCGTAGGTGGTTTGTCGCGTTGTTCGTGAAATCTCACGGCTTAACTGTGAGCGTGCGGGCGATACGGGCAGACTGGAGTACTGCAGGGGAGACTGGAATTCCTGGTGTAGCGGTGGAATGCGCAGATATCAGGAGGAACACCGGTGGCGAAGGCGGGTCTCTGGGCAGTAACTGACGCTGAGGAGCGAAAGCGTGGGGAGCGAACAGGATTAGATACCCTGGTAGTCCACGCCGTAAACGGTGGGTACTAGGTGTGGGTTTCCTTCCTTGGGATCCGTGCCGTAGCTAACGCATTAAGTACCCCGCCTGGGGAGTACGGCCGCAAGGCTAAAACTCAAAGGAATTGACGGGGGCCCGCACAAGCGGCGGAGCATGTGGATTAATTCGATGCAACGCGAAGAACCTTACCTGGGTTTGACATGCACAGGACGCCGGCAGAGATGTCGGTTCCCTTGTGGCCTGTGTGCAGGTGGTGCATGGCTGTCGTCAGCTCGTGTCGTGAGATGTTGGGTTAAGTCCCGCAACGAGCGCAACCCTTGTCTCATGTTGCCAGCGCGTAATGGCGGGGACTCGTGAGAGACTGCCGGGGTCAACTCGGAGGAAGGTGGGGATGACGTCAAGTCATCATGCCCCTTATGTCCAGGGCTTCACACATGCTACAATGGCCGGTACAAAGGGCTGCGATGCCGCAAGGTTAAGCGAATCCTTTTAAAGCCGGTCTCAGTTCGGATCGGGGTCTGCAACTCGACCCCGTGAAGTCGGAGTCGCTAGTAATCGCAGATCAGCAACGCTGCGGTGAATACGTTCCCGGGCCTTGTACACACCGCCCGTCACGTCATGAAAGTCGGTAACACCCGAAGCCAGTGGCCTAACCCTTTGGGAGGGAGCTGTCGAAGGTGGGATCGGCGATTGGGACGAAGTCGTAACAAGGTAGCCGTACCGGAAGGTGCGGCTGGATCACCTCCTTTCTAAGGAGCACCACGAAAAGCACCCCAACTGGTGGGGTGCGAGCCGTGAGGGGTTCCCGCCTGTAGTGGGCGGGGGCCGGGTGCACAACAACAAAGCGAAGCCAGACACACTATTGGGTCCTGAGGCAGCACTCGGGTTGTTTCGAGTGGTGTCCCCCCATCTTGGTGGTGGGGTGTGGTGTTTGAGAACTGGATAGTGGTTGCGAGCATCTAAATGGATGCGCTGCCCTCGTGGTGGTGTGTCCATTAAATGTGTAATTTTTCTTTGGTTTTTGTGTTTGTAAGTGCTTAAGGGCGCATGGTGGATGCCTTGGCATCGAGAGCCGATGAAGGACGTGGGAGGCTGCGATATGCCTCGGGGAGCTGTCAACCGAGCGTTGATCCGAGGATTTCCGAATGGGGAAACCCAGCACGAGTGATGTCGTGTTACCCGCACCTGAATATATAGGGTGCGGGAGGGAACGCGGGGAAGTGAAACATCTCAGTACCCGTAGGAGAAGAAAACAATTGTGATTCCGTCAGTAGTGGCGAGCGAACGCGGAACATGGCTAAACCGCACGCATGTGTAACCGGGTAGGGGTTGTGTGTGCGGGGTTGTGGGATTGATATATCTCAGCTCTACCTGGCTGAGGGGTAGTCAGAAAGTGTCGTGGTTAGCGGAAGTGGCCTGGGACGGTCCGCCGCAGACGGTGAGAGCCCGGTACGCGAAAACCCGGCACCTACCTTGTATCAACTCCCGAGTAGCAGCGGGCCCGTGGAATCTGCTGTGAATCTGCCGGGACCACCCGGTAAGCCTAAATACTTCTCGATGACCGATAGCGGATTAGTACCGTGAGGGAATGGTGAAAAGTACCCCGGGAGGGGAGTGAAAGAGTACCTGAAACCGTGTGCCTACAATCCGTCAGAGCCTCCTCGTGGGGTGATGGCGTGCCTTTTGAAGAATGAGCCTGCGAGTCAGGGACATGTCGCGAGGTTAACCCGTGTGGGGTAGCCGCAGCGAAAGCGAGTCTGAATAGGGCGCATCCCCTTTGGGGTGTAGTGGCATGTTCTGGACCCGAAGCGGAGTGATCTACCCATGGCCAGGGTGAAGCGCGGGTAAGACCGCGTGGAGGCCCGAACCCACTTAGGTTGAAGACTGAGGGGATGAGTTGTGGGTAGGGGTGAAAGGCCAATCAAACTCCGTGATAGCTGGTTCTCCCCGAAATGCATTTAGGTGCAGCGTTGCGTGTTTCACCACGGAGGTAGAGCTACTGGATGGCCGATGGGCCCTACTAGGTTACTGACGTCAGCCAAACTCCGAATGCCGTGGTGTATAGCGTGGCAGTGAGACGGCGGGGGATAAGCTCCGTACGTCGAAAGGGAAACAGCCCAGATCGCCGGCTAAGGCCCCAAAGCGTGTGCTAAGTGGGAAAGGATGTGCAGTCGCAGAGACAACCAGGAGGTTGGCTTAGAAGCAGCCACCCTTGAAAGAGTGCGTAATAGCTCACTGGTCAAGTGATTGTGCGCCGATAATGTAGCGGGGCTCAAGCACACCGCCGAAGCCGCGACAACCGCAAGGTTGGGTAGGGGAGCGTCCCCCATTCAGCGAAGCCGCCGGGTGACCGGTGGTGGAGGGTGGGGGAGTGAGAATGCAGGCATGAGTAGCGATAAGGCAAGTGAGAACCTTGCCCGCCGTAAGACCAAGGGTTCCTGGGCCAGGCCAGTCCGCCCAGGGTGAGTCGGGACCTAAGGCGAGGCCGACAGGCGTAGTCGATGGACAACGGGTTGATATTCCCGTACCCGTGTGTGCGCGTCCCTGATGAATCAGCGGTACTAACCACCCAAAAGGTGGTCTATCAATCCCTTCGGGGTGCGAGGATCGCCGGCTGCGTGGGACCTCCGTTGGTAGTAGTCAAGCGATGGGGTGACGCAGGAAGGTAGCCGTACCAGTCAGTGGTAATACTGGGGCAAACCTGTAGGGAGAGCGATAGGCAAATCCGTCGCTCATGTTCCTGAGAGGTGATGCATAGCCGGTTGAGGTGAATTCGGTGATCCTCTGCTGCCAAGAAAAGCCTCTAGCGAGCACACACACGGCCCGTACCCCAAACCGACACAGGTGGTCAGGTAGAGCATACCGAGGCGTACGAGATAACTATGGTTAAGGAACTCGGCAAAATACCCCCGTAACTTCGGGAGAAGGGGGGCCGGAACACCGTGAACAGCCTTGCGCTGGGAGCGGGATCCGGTCGCAGAAACCAGCGAGAAGCGACTGTTTACTAAAAACACAGGTCCGTGCGAAGTCGCAAGACGATGTATACGGACTGACGCCTGCCCGGTGCTGGAAGGTTAAGAGGACCCGTTAACCGCAAGGTGAAGCGGAGAATTTAAGCCCCAGTAAACGGCGGTGGTAACTATAACCATCCTAAGGTAGCGAAATTCCTTGTCGGGTAAGTTCCGACCTGCACGAATGGCGTAACGACTTCTCGACTGTCTCAACCATAGACTCGGCGAAATTGCACTACGAGTAAAGATGCTCGTTACGCGCGGCAGGACGAAAAGACCCCGGGACCTTCACTACAACTTGGTATTGGTGTTCGGTACGGTTTGTGTAGGATAGGTGGGAGACTGTGAAACCCCAACGCCAGTTGGGGCGGAGTCGTTGTTGAAATACCACTCTGATCGTATTGGACACCTAACGTCGAACCGTATATCCGGTTCACGGACAGTGCCTGGCGGGTAGTTTAACTGGGGCGGTTGCCTCCTAAAATGTAACGGAGGCGCCCAAAGGTTCCCTCAACCTGGACGGCAATCAGGTGTTGAGTGTAAATGCACAAGGGAGCTTGACTGCGAGACCTACACGTCAAGCAGGGACGAAAGTCGGGATTAGTGATCCGGCACCCCCGAGTGGAAGGGGTGTCGCTCAACGGATAAAAGGTACCCCGGGGATAACAGGCTGATCTTCCCCAAGAGTCCATATCGACGGGATGGTTTGGCACCTCGATGTCGGCTCGTCGCATCCTGGGGCTGGAGCAGGTCCCAAGGGTTGGGCTGTTCGCCCATTAAAGCGGCACGCGAGCTGGGTTTAGAACGTCGTGAGACAGTTCGGTCTCTATCCGCCGCGCGCGTCAGAAACTTGAGGAAACCTGTCCCTAGTACGAGAGGACCGGGACGGACGAACCTCTGGTCCACCAGTTGTCCCACCAGGGGCACCGCTGGATAGCCACGTTCGGACAGGATAACCGCTGAAAGCATCTAAGCGGGAAACCTTCTCCAAGATCAGGTTTCTCACCCTTTTAGAGGGATAAGGCCCCCCACAGAACATGGGTTCGATAGGCCAGACCTAGAAGCTCAGCAATGAGTGCAGGGAACTGGCACTAACCGGCCGAAAACTTACCAACACAAATCGCAACCACTATTCGTCTCCACGACCTTTGTCGTGCGACACCACACCCCCCACCAGAACACTTGAATGAAAAATAAATAGAGTTACGGCGGCCACAGCGACAGGGAAACGCCCGGTCCCATCCCGAACCCGGAAGCTAAGCCTGTCAGCGCCGATGATACTGCCCAATTCGGGTGGAAAAGTAGGACACCGCCGAACATATACAAAAACACCCCCGGCAACGGGGGTGTTTTTGCATTTTCTGTGCCGCCCAACGTCGAGTTGTTGCGGCGATCTTCGCGAAATCCCGACAACAACGCCACGTTCGGCCGCCGGCCTAGTCGAACAACGTCAGCTCCGCCGGCGCCCGCCTTTTCTCCAACCCGAGCAGGGCCCGCTTTCGGTCGAGCCCGCCGCCAAAACCGGTGAGGCTCCCATTGGCGCCGATGACACGGTGGCAGGGGACGACGATTGCGATGGGATTGTGGCCGTTGGCCCAGCCAACCGCGCGCGCCGAGCCCGGGGCGCCGATCTGCTCGGCGATCTGGCCGTAGGACCGCGTCGCCCCGTAGGGAATCGTCAACAGCGCCCGCCACACACGTCGCTGAAATTCGGTGCCCCGCAGCTCGAGCTCGATGTCGAACTCGGTCAGCTCGCCGGCGAAATAGGCGTCGATTTGCTCGACGGCGCCCTCGAAGGCCCCTGGGTCCGGCGACCAGTCGGCGCGGTTCGGCTCGTAGGTCTGGTCGACCATCCGCAGGTTCGTCAGGACCGAGCCGCACCCGGCCAGGGTCAAGAGCCCGATCGGGCTGTCGATGGTGCGGTAACGGATCACGCCGCCTCCTTCGGTGGCCAATGGTTTACCGGATGCTCGAGTGTGGTCCACAGATGCTGGGTGGCATAGGAGCGCCACGGCCGCCAACGGGCGCTGCGCTCGATGAGTTTCCGCTGTTCCGTGGGCAACCCGAGTTGCTTTGCGGCGAGCCGAAGCCCGAGGTCGCCGGCGGGAAACGCATCCGGGTCGCCCAGGGCGCGCATCGCGATCACCTCCGCGGTCCAGGGGCCGACGCCGGGCAGCGCCAGCAACCGCGCGCGGGCGCTTTCCCAATCGCATCCGGCGTCCAGGACGACGCTGCCGTCGGCGAGACCGCCGATCAGCGCCGTGAGGGTCCGTTGTCGAGCCTTGGGCACCGCCAGATGGACGGGATCGATCTCGGCGAGCTGTTCGATCGAGGGGAAGGCATGGGTCAAGGCGCCCTCGGGGTCGTGCACCGGCCGCCCGTAGGCAGCGACCAGCCTGGCCGCGTGCGTGCTGGCGGCCTTCGTCGACACCTGCTGGCCCAGGACCGCGCGCACGGCCAGCTCGGCCTCGTCGACCGTGCGCGGAATGCGTTGTCCCGGGGCTTTTTCCACCACCGCGGCCAGCTCGCGGTCCGCGGCCAGCGCGTCGACCACGGCCTCGGGATCCGCGTCGAGGTCCAGCAGTCGCCGGCAGCGGGCGATCGCGGTGGTGAGGTCGCGGAAGTCGTCGAGCACCAGGCGGCACCGGACGTGATCGACAGCCGGCGCCAGCGTCACGACCGCACCTCCGCGCGGAAGCCGCAGGCTGCGCCGGTAGGCGCCTTCGCGCACCTCCTCGCAGCCGGGCACGATGCCGGCCGCGAGGTGGCCGAAGACGCCCTCATAGGCGAACGGCGTGCGCACCGGCAGCCGAAGGCACACCGCGCCAGGGGAATTGGTCTCCGACGTCGACCGGACTGCCGCGCGCGTGCGCAGCGCCGTCGGTGTGTTTTCGAAGACCAGGCGCACGGTGTCGTTGAACTGCCGAATGCTGGCGAAGCCGGCGGCGAACGCGATGTCGCCGAAAGGCAGGTTCGTGGTCTCGATGAGCACCCGTGCGGTCTGGGCCCGCTGCGCCCGCGCCAGGGCGAGCGGACCCGCACCGACCTCGGCCTGCAGCAGCCGCTCCAGTTGGCGCGTGGTGTAGCCGAGGTGAGCCGCCAGGCCACCGACGCCTTCCCGGTCCACCGTGCCGTCGGCGATGAGCCGCATCGCCCGCGCGACGACGTCCCCCCGCACATTCCATTCCGGGGACCCCGGCGAGGCGTCCGGACGGCAGCGTTTGCAGGCCCGGAACCCGGCGCGCTGCGCCGCGGCCGCCGTCGGATAGAAGCGGACATTGCGCGCGAACGGCGGCCGCACCGGACAGCTCGGCCGGCAGTAGATCCGCGTCGTCAGGACCGCGGTGACGAACCAGCCGTCGAAGCGGGCGTCCTTGGACTGGACCGCCCGGTAGCAACGTTCGAAGTCGTCGTGCACGCTTCCACAGTTACACCGGCCCACCGACAAAACTGGCGGAAAAACGACATTGTGGTGGGCGGCATAACCGCAGTCAAGAGCTCTGATGGTGCGCGGCCGCGGCGGACCCGATGAAATTCCTGGCCGGGCGGGACAACGGTCGCCCGGAATTCCAGATCATCCCGACATCGCGATAGGCGTCCGCGTCGGCCAGCGGCAGCACCCTGAGCCCGGGCGCATATTCGCTGCCGTCGATGGGCATCAGGCTGATCCCCAGGCCCGCGGCCACCAGGCCGGCGGACGTGGTGAGGTTGGCGGATTCCAGGACGATCCGCGGCCGGAATTGCGCTGCCGCACAAAGCTCGTCAAGCAGTCGCCGCATGCCGAAGCCGGGCCGCATGGCCACGAAGGGCTCGTCGGCCAGCTCGGTCATCGATACCGCCGCGGCGTCCACGAGCCCGTGGTCGCACGGAATGGCGACACCGAGCCGTTGACGAAACAAGCTGCGCCAGGCCAGATTCCGCTTGGGTCGAGGTGACACTACGCCGACATCGAGGGCGCCGGACTGCACGAGGTCGCCGATCGATTCGGCGGCGCCCTCCTGCAGCGTGAACGTCACTCGCGGTGACGTCTCCTTGAAGGCGGCGATCAGGCGCGGCACCACCGTCGACCCGAACGAACCCAGGAAGCCGAGCCGGATCTCGCTGACGGCCGGATTGGTCAGGTCCTCGATCGCGCGCCGGGCCGAATCGAGTTCCGATTGGGCCCGCCGCGCGTGCTCGTAGAAGATCCGTCCATAGGTGTTGAGCGCCAGCCGCCGGCCGCCGCGGTCGAACAGGGCGACCCCGAGTCGCCGTTCCAGGCGCGCCAGCATCCTCGTGAGAGTCGGCTGCGCGATGTGCAGCTGGTCGGCCGCCGCGGTGACGTGTTGCAGCTCCGCGAGTGTGACGAACCACTCGTAGTCGCCTTCAGGCATGCCCTCCACCTTTGCTTATGCGAAAAATGCATCATAATTGAATTAATAATTCATTTCCTTTCCCATGCGCCGGCGCCGAACATCGTTGCTATGCCTACCGCCCACCAAGCCGGAAGCCGCGGGTACCGGCGGGTGACCGCCGCGCTGTACGGCGCCGGCGTGGCCAGTTTCGCCGCGATGTACTGCACGCAGGCGCTACTACCCGCGCTGTCGGAGTACTACCGGATCACCCCGGCGATCGCGGCGCTCACCGTCTCGCTGACGACGGGAATGCTCGCGCTGTCCATCATTCCCGCGAGCGCGCTGTCCGAGCGCTACGGACGCGTCACGGTGATGCTGGCGTCCGGCGTCGCGTCGAGCGTCATCGGTTTGTTGTTGCCGTTCAGCCCCTCGCTCGGTGTTCTGCTCGTCGGCCGGGCACTGCACGGTGTCGCGCTCGCCGGGATCCCCGCCGTCGCGATGGCCTTTCTCGCCGAGGAGATCCACGCCTCGTCGCTCGGTTCGGCGATGGGACGCTACATCGCCGGCACCACGCTGGGCGGCCTGGTGGGGCGAATCGTCCCGTCCCTTGTCGTCGACGTCAGCAATTGGCGGGTAGCGCTGTTGGTGTGTTCGGCGGCGACGCTGGCCGGCACGGTCGTCTTCGCCGTCCTGGTTCCCCGGTCGCAATTCTTCACGCCGAAGGCGGCGACGATGCGGGCGACGGTGCGCAACCTGGCCGCTCATCTGCGAAACCCCGTTCTGCTCAAGCTCTTTGCGTTGGGCTTCGCTCTGATGGGCGGATTCGTCACGGTGTACAACTACCTGGGCTATCGGCTGACCGCCCAGCCGTTCGGACTGGCCTCCTCGATCGTCGGGCTGTTGTTCGTGCTGTACCTGGCGGGGACCTGGACCTCCGTCGTGGCAGGGCGGTTGGCCGACCGCAGGGGACGTGCGCTCGTGCTGGGCGTTGCCCTGCCGATCACGGCGGCCGGCCTGCTGCTGACCGTCCCGCACGCGCTGGCCGCGATCGTCGTCGGCGTCGGCGTGTTCACCGGAGGATTCTTCGCCGCGCACACGGTGGCCAGCGGATGGGTGGGCGCCGTGGCGCACCGGGATCGCGCCGAAGCGTCCGCCCTGTACCTGTTCAGCTACTACCTGGGCGGCTCGGTGGCCGGCGCGGTCGGCGGCCTCGTCTACGCCCTCGGCGGTTGGCCGGCGACGGCCTGGTTCGTGGGAGCGCTGCTGCTGGCCGCCGGCCTGTTGACCGCGCTGCTGGTGAGCGGAGCCCGGCGTCAGGTGCCGAACAGCTGGGTCACCTTGGAAACGAGTTGCCAGACGCCGTAGGCGAAGGGCAGGGCCACCCACAGCCAGGCCAGCGCGATGGGAGCGGGGCCGACCGCCGTCGTGTCCGTCATGGTTGCCTCTCCGGTTGTCGGTGGGGAACCGCCTCGGGCGCCGGCGCGGCGTCGTCGGGCAGTGCGGGCTCGTGGAATTTGGCGGACACCGGCCCGATCAGCTCGTTGCAGACCAACCCGACGGCCAGCAGCGCGATCATCACCTCGAACGAGAGCAGGTAGAGGTCGGGGCCGTGCTTGCCGGCCGACTTCTGCGAGTCGGCGATGGCGTTCACGATCAGCGGGCCCAGCACGCCCGCCACCGACCACGCCGTCAGCAACCGGCCGTGGATCGCACCGACCTCGTAGGTGCCGAACAGGTCCCGCAGATACGCCGGAAGGGTGGAAAAGCCGGCGCCGTAGAACGACAGGATCAACAGGGTGCACAACAGGAAGGTGACCTTGCTGGAGTTGGTCGTCAGCGCCAGCGTGAGATACAGCAGCGCGCCGCCGCCCAGGTAGAGCCGGTACATGTTCTTGCGGCCCAGCGCATCCGACAGCCACGACCATCCGATCCGGCCCAGCATGTTGGCAAGGGACAGCAGGGCGACGAAGCCGGCGGCCGCCGAGGCCAGCACCGCCGCGCGGGGTGCCCTCGGGAAGAAGTCCTGATAGATCGGCGAGGCCTTCTCCAGGATGCCGATCCCGGCGGTGACGTTGAAGCAGAGCACCACCCACAGCAGCCAGAACTGGGGCGTCTTGACCGCGCCGGCCGCCGAGACGCCGGCGGTGCTGACCAGCGATCCGGCCTTGTGCGGCTTGGGTTTCCAGCCGGCCGGTGCCCAGCCCGGCGCCGGCACCCGGATCAGCAGGCAGCCCATGCTCATGAACACCGCGTAGGTGCAGCCCATCACCAGGAAGGTCCGGGCGACGCCGGCGGTGCTGGCGCGGCCGAACGCGTCGAGCAGGCTGTTGCTCCACGGCGACGCGATCAGCGCTCCGCCGCCGAAGCCCATGATCGCCAGGCCGGTCGCCATTCCCGGGCGGTCGGGAAACCACTTGATCAGCGTGGACACCGGCGAGATGTAGCCGATACCGAGGCCGACCCCTCCGACGACCCCGTAACCCAGTACGACGAGCCAGTATTGGCGGACCGAAACCCCGAAACCCGCGATCAGCAGCCCACTGCAGAAGCACGCGGTGGCAACGACCATGGCCCAGCGCGGCCCGTAGTGGTCGACGCGCGTGCCGAACGCCGCGGCCGAAAGGCCCAGCGCCACAATGGCGACGGTGAACGGCATCGCGCTCGCGGTCCCGGAGACATGCAGCGACTTCTCCAGCGGGATCTTGAAGACGCTCCACGCGTAGGCCGAGCCGATCGCGAGGTGAATCGACAACGCGGCCGGCGGCACCAGCCAGCGGCTCCATCCCGGCCTGGCAACGATTCTCGAACGGTCCAGCAAGCCAACGCTTGTCACGATGCACCCTTCTCCCGCGGGCGGAGCTCCGTCCCGCCGCCACTATTGGTGGGGTGCAATCCGGGCGTCAAGGCACGTTTTCTATTGTGCGATAACGGATTTCTATCGACGACGCTCAGCCGTGTTGACCACGGGCGTTGTCAGCGCGAAATTACCGATCCGACCGGGCGGCCTCGATCGGCGATGCCAGCCGAGTGGCGCGCTCGTGGCCGCGCAGGGTCACGGTGTCGCCCAAAGACCAACGCGCCCTTTCGTCTTCGCCGGCGCCTTCGAGCGTCTCGGCGGTCGCCAGCAGCTTGCCCGGCCGCGATTTGGCCAGCTCGCACAGTCGGGCGGCCTCGTTGACCGGCTCGCCGATGACGGTGTATTCGAACCGTTCCTTGGCGCCGACGTTGCCGGCGACGACCTGGCCGGCGGCCACGCCGATGCCGGCGTCGAGCTCACACATTTCGCCGGCCAGCCGCTCGGCGATGCAGCGCGCCGCGGCGAGCGCCTGGCCTTCGGGTGAGTCGAGATGATTCGGAGCACCGAAGATCGCCAGCGACGCGTCGCCTTCGAACTTGTTGACCAGCCCGCAATGGCGGTCCACTTCCTCGACGACGATCGAGAAGAACCGGTTGAGGACTTCGACGACTTCGGTGGGGCGTTGACTGGTCACCAATTGGGTGGAGCCGACGATGTCGATGAAGACGACCGCGACGTGCCGCTCCTCGCCGCCCAGTTTCGGCCGCTCGCGTTCGGCGGCCAGCGCGACCTCGCGGCCGACGTGGCGGCCGAAAAGGTCGCGCACGCGTTCGCGTTCACGCAGCCCGTCGACCATCGCGTTGAACCCGCGCTGCAGCTCGCCCAGCTCCGTCCCGTCGAACACCACCAGGTCGCCCCGCAGGTTGCCCTCCTCGACGCGCCGCAGCGCCGCACGCACCACCCGCACGGGTGTGGCCGTGAGCCAGGCCAGGATCCACATCAGCAGGCAGCCGAAGATCAGGGTGGCGAACGCCACGATCAGCACGCCGACGGCGAACTGCGTCTCGGTCAGGTTCCGCATCAGGATCTGGAACATCGCCAGGAGGCCGATGCCGATGACGGGCACGCCGGACCCCAGGAACCAGACCACCATGGTTCGGCCCATGATGCCCGCCGACAACCGCCGCGGTGGGGGCCCCGCCTCGAGCGCCTGGGCGGCCACCGGCCGCAGCGCGAACTCGGCGAGCAGATAGCTACCGGTGGCCACGAGAATGCCACCGAAACCCACCGCGACGATGAACCGCGGGATGAACATCGTGTTGATCAGGCCGTAGAGGGTCGTCAGCACGATCGTCCCGAC
>NZ_LZJH01000126.1:0-163474 GCF_001666745.1 Mycobacterium sp. E2699
GCCTTCGACGGGGACGCCGACCGGTGCTTCGTGGTCGACGAGGGCGGGCGGCTGGTGTCGCCGTCGACGGTGACCAGCCTGGTGGCCGCGCGCGAGCTGGGCCGGGAGATCGGCGCCACGATCATCCACAACGTGATCACCTCCCGCGCGGTGCCCGAACTGGTCACCGAGCGCGGCGGCACCCCGCTGCGCTCGCGGGTCGGCCACTCCTACATCAAGGCGCTGATGGCCGACACCGGCGCGATCTTCGGCGGCGAGCATTCGGCGCACTACTACTTCCGCGATTTCTGGGGCGCCGACTCCGGGATGCTGGCGGCGCTGTACGTGCTGGCCGCACTCGGCGAGCAGGACCGGCCGCTGTCCGAGCTGACCGCCGACTACCAGCGCTACGAGTCGTCCGGCGAGATCAACTTCACGGTGGCCGACGCGGCGGCCTGCGTGGAGGCGGTGCTGAAATCGTTCGGCACCCGGATCCAGTCCATCGACCACCTCGACGGGGTGACGGTCGATCTGGGCGACGGCAGCTGGTTCAACCTGCGCAGCTCCAACACCGAGCCGTTGCTGCGGCTCAACGTGGAGGGCCGCACGACCGAGGACGTCGACGCGGTGGTCGCCCAGGTTCGCGCCGAGATCGCCGGGTCCGCCCCGTGAGCGCCACCCGCGTCATCGACCTCGAAGACGGCGAGGGCCTGCTGGCCGCCGACCGCGACGGCCTGCTGCGGGCGGCGTCCTCGGCCGGGGCGCAGGTGCGCGCGATCGCGGCCGCGGTCGACGAGGGCGCGCTGGACCCGCTGCGGACCGACGACCGTGCGCGCAGCCTGATCTGGGTGTCCGGCCGCGGCCCCGCCGAGACCGCCGGGGCCATGCTCGCCGCCACGATGGGCGGCGTGGCGCCCGCCCCGATCACGCTCACCGGCGAGGTGCCGCCGTGGATCGGCCCGCTGGACGTGCTGATCGTCGCGGGCGACGATCCCGGCGACCCCGCGCTCGTCATCGCCGCCGCCACCGGCGTGCGGCGCGGCGCCCGGGTGCTCGTCGTGGCGCCCAACGAGGGCCCGCTGCGCGACGCCGCGGCCGGGCGCGGCGCAGCGCTCGAGCCGCGGCTCGAGGTGCCCGAGGTGTTCGGTCTGTGCCGCTACTTCGCGGCCGGGCTGGCCGCCCTGCAAACCGTCGACGGCGGGCGGGGCGCCGACCTGAGTGTGCTCGCCGACGCGCTGGATGCGGAGGCGCTGCGCAACAGCGGGGGCCGCGAATTGTTCACCAACCCGGCCAAGGCGATCGCCGCGCGCGCGGACGGTCGCCGGTTGGTGCTGGCGGGTGACTGCGCCGCCACGCTGGCGCTGGCCCGGCACGGCAGCTCGGTGCTGCTGCGGCTGGCGCACGAGGTGGTCGCCGCCACCGGGCTGGCCGATGCCGTGCTGGCGCTGCGCGCGGCCGCCAACACGAGCGACGGGGCGGTCGACGACATCTTCCACGACGAGGAGATCGACGGGCCGCGGCCCGAGCGGTTGCGGGTGCTGGCGCTGACCCTGTCCGCCGAGCAGACGGTGGTGGCGGCCCGGACCGCCGGGCTCGAGGACGTGTACCTGCTCGCGGCCGAGGACGTGCCCGACGGGCCCGGCGGCTCGGCCGGCTCCACGGTGGCGCCGGCGTTGGGTGGCGCCATCAGCGCCGAGCAACAACTGGCAGTATTGGCCGTTCGGCTGGAGATGGCCGCGGTTTACATGCGACTGGTACGGGGATAGATAGACAAGTGGAACTGCTTCGCGGGGCGTTGAGGACCTACGCCTGGGGGTCGCGCACCGCCCTGGCGGAATTCACCGGGCGTCCGGTTCCGGCGGCCCACCCGGAGGCGGAGCTGTGGTTTGGCGCGCACCCCGGCGACCCGGCCTGGCTGGAAACCGGCAGGGGCGAGGTTTCGCTGCTGGAGGAGCTGGTCGCCGACCCGGAGGGGCAGCTCGGCCCGGGGTCGCGTGCGCGGTTCGGGGACGTGTTGCCGTTTCTGGTCAAGGTGCTGGCCGCCGACGAGCCGCTGTCGCTGCAGGCCCATCCCAGCTCCGACCAGGCCGTCGAGGGCTACCTGCGCGAGGAGCGATTGGGCATCCCGGTGAACTCGCCGGTCCGCAACTACCGCGACACCTCCCACAAGCCGGAGCTGTTGGTGGCGCTGCATTCCTTCGAGGCGCTGGCCGGATTTCGCCAGGTGCCGCGGACGGTCGAGCTGCTGCGGGCGCTGGCCGTCTCCGACCTCGACCCCTACATCGACCTGCTGAGCGACCAGTCCGACGCCGACGGCCTGCGTGCCTTGTTCACCACCTGGATCACCGCCCCGCAGCCCGACATCGACGTGTTGGTGCCGGCGGTGCTGGACGGCGCCATCCAGTACATCAGCTCCGGCGCAACGGAATTCGCGGCCGAAGCCAAGATGGTGCTCGAGCTCGGCGAGCGCTATCCCGGCGACGCCGGGGTGCTGGCGGCGCTGCTGCTCAACCGCATCACCCTGGCCCCGGGCGAGGCCATCTTCGTGTCTGCCGGCAACCTGCACACCTACCTGCGCGGCTTCGCGGTCGAGGTGATGGCCAACTCCGACAACGTCTTACGCGGCGGACTGACCCCCAAGCACGTGGACGTGCCAGAGCTGCTGAGGGTGCTGAACTTCACGCCCACCACCGAGGAGCAACTGCGCCCGCACATCCGCCGCGAGGGGTTGGGCCGGGTCTACGAGACGCCGACCGAGGAGTTCGCGGTCACGCTCTTGGCGCTCGACGGCGAGTACCTCGGCCACGAGGTCGACGCGTCGTGCAGCCACGAGGGCCCGCAGATCCTGTTGTGCACCGAGGGCTGCACGACGGTGCACGGCAAGGCCGGGTCGCTCACGCTGGAACGCGGGATGGCGGCCTGGGTGGCGGCCGACGACGGGCCCGTCAGGCTGGTCGCACGCGAACCCGCCAAGCTGTTCAGGGCGACCGTAGGGCTGTAAGGCTAGGCCTGCTGGTGGCGGCCTGCGTCGCCCGGCACCGTCGCGCTCGCGATCGCGACCCGTCGCCCCTTCCGAGCTTCCCGGCGCTCGCGCAGCCACAGCCGCATGTTGTGCGCCATGGCGCGGCCGACGATCCGCGGCGGCGGGACCATGTACAGGCTGTCCAGCAGCGAGAAGCGGCGCAAAAACCATTCGGCCAGCACGGGTTCGGTTTCGGCGGCCCCGAGGAACTGGTCGAACAGCGCCGCCGACGGCCGCCACCACCAGGGGACGGGCGCCGTGGTTCCGGCGTGGTGGAAGTTGACGTCGGCGATGCCGTTCATCATCCACACCGGGTAGGTGGTCCTGGCGGTGGCCCGGTTCAGTTCGACTTCGAGGTCGGGGGACCGCAGCGCCCGCCGCAAGTGACCGGCCTGCAGCGACGTCATCGTCATGCCCTGCCCGAACGTGGGGTTGAAGCTGGCGACGGCGTCGCCGAAGGGGACGATGCCGGCGGGGAAGCGGCTCAGCTTGTCGTAGCGACGCCACTTGCTGGCCGGAAACGCGTGATAAGCCGGCTCCCCGAACGGTTCCGCCTGCGCCAGCGCGGCGGTGAAGTGGGCGGGCAGCAGCGTGCCGGCCAGCGCGAGCATGTCGCCGAACGTCTGCGGCGGTTTGGCGCCCGCCACCCCGAACGTGGTGAGCACCCAGGTGCGGTCCTCGTAATACAGCATGCCCAGCCCGAGCGACTGGTCGTGGGAGGCGCCGGCGACGACCACCTTCTCCGCGATCAGGCCCTCCGGCATCCGGAAGCGGTGGGTGGCGTAGTTGATGCCGATGTCGATGGTTTCCTCGCGGGGGCGATCAAATCCCCACTGCTGCAACCACACCGGCAGCCGGGTGCCCCGGCCCGCGGCGTCGACGACGAGGTCGGCGGGCACGAACTCGCCCTCGCCCCCGTTCTGCGGGTCGAGCAGGACACCGGTCACCCGCCGGCGCGCGCGGTCGAAGCGCGGCTCGGCGACCGATCGCCGCGCGATCTCGACGTTGTCGATGTCGCGGACCCGCCGGCGCAGCTGCCATTCCAGGTGCGGGCGGCTGGGCACGTAGGCGGTGAACTCGTCGCGCAGCGTGTGCCCCGTGCCGAGGACGTGGCCCGCGGCGCCCAGGTGGATGCAGTCCGGCCGGTTCTCCAGCATCGGCACGCCCGCGGCCACCATGTCGGCCAGCAGGCCGGGAAACAGGCCCTCGAACTCCGCCGCGCCCCGCGCCATCAGCATGTGCAGGTGCCGGTCCTGCGGGACCGTCGCCCGGTGGGCCGGGGCGCTCGGCAACTCGTCACGTTCGTAGACGGTCACCCGGGCGTAGCAATCCGAGAGCACCCGGGCGGCACACAACCCGGCGATGCTGCCCCCGACGACTACCGCATGATCCGTCGCGTTCCCCCCGCTGTCCGCCATGCTCGCAGACTACCCAGTACTGTGCGGTCCAACGGGCGGGCGCATCGGGAAGGGGCGGGGCGGAATGGCGAATCGCTGGCGCACCAAGTCGGTCGAACAGTCGATCGCCGACACCGACGAGCCCGAGACCCGGTTGCGCCGGGAGCTGACGTGGTGGGACCTCGTGGTGTTCGGTGTCGCGGTGGTGATCGGCGCCGGCATCTTCACGGTGACCGCGTCGACCACCGGCGACATCACCGGGCCGGCCATCTGGATCTCGTTCGTGATCGCGGCCATCACGTGCGCGCTGGCGGCCCTGTGCTACGCCGAATTCGCCTCGACGCTGCCGGTGGCGGGCAGCGCCTACACGTTCTCCTACGCCACCTTCGGCGAGTTCCTCGCCTGGATCATCGGCTGGAACCTGCTGCTGGAGTTGGCGATCGGCGCCGCCGTCGTGTCCAAAGGCTGGTCGAGCTACCTCGGTAACGTGTTCGGGTTCGCCGGTGGCACAGCGCAAATCGGGTCCGTTCAGCTTGACTGGGGCGCGCTGCTGATCGTCGCGGCGGTGGCGACGCTGATCGCCCTGGGGACCAAGCTGTCGTCGAGATTCTCCGCGGTGATCACCGGCATCAAGGTGTCGGTGGTGGTGCTGGTCGTGATCGTCGGCGCCTTCTACATCAAGGGCTCCAACTACTCGCCGTTCATCCCCAGGCCCGAGTCGGGGCGGGAGGCGTCGGGCATCAACCAGTCGGTGCTGTCGCTGCTCACCGGCGCGCAGGGCAGCCACTACGGCCTCTACGGCGTGCTGGCGGGGGCGTCCATCGTGTTCTTCGCGTTCATCGGTTTCGACATCGTCGCGACCATGGCCGAGGAGACCAAGCGGCCCCAGCGCGACGTCCCGCGGGGGATCCTGGTGTCGCTGGCGATCGTCACCCTGCTGTATGTCGCCGTCGCGGTCGTGCTGTCCGGCATGGTGTCCTACACCCAGCTCAAGACCCTGCCCGGCCACAAGCCGGCCAACCTGGCGACGGCGTTCGCAGCAAACGGGATCGGTTGGGCCAGCAAAATCATCGCCATCGGTGCCCTGGCGGGGCTGACCACCGTCGTGATGGTGCTGATGCTCGGGCAGTGCCGGGTGCTGTTCGCGATGGCGCGCGACGGGCTGTTGCCGCGGCCGCTCGCCAAGACCGGCTCGCGCGGCACCCCGGTGCGGATCACGGTCCTGGTCGCGCTGGTGGTGGCGGCGACGGCGTCGGTGTTCCCGATCGCCAAGCTCGAGGAGATGGTCAACGTCGGGACGCTGTTCGCGTTCGTCCTGGTCTCCGCCGGCGTCATGGTCCTGCGCCGCACCCGGCCGGACCTCGAGCGCGGGTTCCGGGCCCCGTGGGTGCCGGTGCTGCCCATCGCGTCGATCTGCGCCTGCGCATGGCTGATGCTCAACCTGACCGCGTTGACCTGGGTCCGGTTCGGCGTGTGGCTGGTGGTGGGAACCGCGATCTACGCCGGCTACGGGTACCGGCACTCCGTGCAGGGGCGCCGGGACGCCGGGCGCGGCGAGGCGGAGGCTGTGTTTACAAAATAGCCTTCTGTGTCTAGACACGAGACGCAAGCGCCGGTAATGTCCAACTCCAACGTGGCATGACTCACAAGGAGGTTTGGCATATGACCACAGTGGAACCGGCCGAAGTGACCGTCTGGCGGGACAAAAAGCGCCATCTGTGGCTGATGGGGCTCATCCCCCCGACGGCGCTGTTCGTGATGCTGCCGATCGTGTGGGGACTGAATTGGCTGGGCTGGCACGCCGTCGCGCAGGTGCCGTTGTGGATCGGTCCGATCCTGCTCTACGTCCTGCTGCCCATCCTCGACGTGCGTTTCGGGCCCGACGGGCAGAACCCGCCCGACGAGGTGATGGAGCGACTGGAGAACGACAAGTACTACCGCCGCTGCACCTACGTCTACATCCCGTTCCAGTACCTCAGCGTGATCCTGGGCGCCTACCTGTTCACCGCGTCCAACCTGAGCTGGCTCGGCTTCCCGGCCGGTTCTGAAGGCGGCCTGGGTTGGGCGGGCAAGCTGGGCGTGGCGCTGTCCGTCGGAGTCCTCGGCGGGGTGGGGATCAACACGGCCCACGAGATGGGGCACAAGAAGGAGTCGCTGGAGCGGTGGCTGTCCAAGATCACCCTGGCGCAGTCCTGCTACGGCCACTTCTACATCGAGCACAACCGCGGCCACCACGTGCGCGTCTCGACACCCGAAGACCCGGCCTCGGCGCGTTTCGGCGAGACGTTCTGGGAGTTTCTGCCGCGCAGCGTGTTCGGCAGCCTGCGTTCCGCGCTGCGGCTGGAGGCCCAGCGGATTCGCCGGCAGGGCAGGAGCCCCTGGAACCCCACGACCTATCCGTCCAACGACGTGCTCAACGCCTGGCTGATGTCGGTGGTGTTGTGGGGCGCGCTGATCGCGATCTTCGGCGTGGGCCTGGTCCCGTTCGTGATCATCCAGGCGGTGTTCGGGTTCAGCCTGCTCGAGGCGGTCAACTACCTCGAGCACTACGGGCTGCTGCGGCAGAAGAACGCGAACGGCCGCTATGAGCGGTGCGCGCCGGTGCACAGCTGGAACTCCGACCACATCGTGACGAACCTGTTCCTGTACCACCTCCAGCGGCACAGCGATCACCACGCCAACCCGACCCGTCGCTATCAGACGCTGCGCAGCATCGAGGGCTCGCCCAACCTGCCCAGCGGGTACGCGTCGATGATCTCGCTCACCTACTTCCCGCCGCTGTGGCGCAAGGTGATGGACCACCGGGTGCTGTCCCACTACGACGGCGACATCAGCAAGGTCAACATCCAGCCGCGGCTGCGCGACCGGGTACTGGCACGCTACGGGGCGAGCGCATGAGCGCCTACCGCTGCCCGGGCTGCGACTACGTTTACGACGAAGCGAAAGGGGCTCCGCGGGAAGGCTTTCCCGCGGGCACGCCCTTCAGCGACATCCCCGACGAGTGGTGCTGCCCGGATTGCGCGGTGCGCGAGAAGGTCGACTTCGAGATGCAAGGAGCCAAGGCATGAGTGACTACAAGCTGTTCCGCTGCATCCAGTGCGGCTTCGAATACGACGAGGCGCTGGGCTGGCCGGAGGACGGCATCGCGCCCGGGACCCGCTGGGACGACATCCCCGAGGACTGGAGCTGCCCGGACTGCGGCGCCGCGAAGTCCGATTTCGAGATGGTCGAGATCGCTCGATCGTGAGCAGCGCAACCGCTAGTGTCGCGCCTGTGAAGCGGATGCCGTACGCGGAGGCGTCGCGCGTCCTGCTGCGCGACTCGGTGCTCGACGCGATGCGGGACCTGCTGCTGGCCCGCGACTGGTCGGCCATCACGCTGGCCGACGTGGCCCGCGCCGCGGGCATCAGCCGGCAGACCATCTACAACGAGTTCGGTTCGCGGCAGGGCCTGGCGCAGGGGTACGCCCTGCGCCTGGCCGACCGCCTGGTCGACGCGGTCGGCGGCGCGATCGACGCCAACGTCGGCAACATCCACGAGGCGTTCCTGCAGGGATTCCGCTCCTTCTTCGCGGAGTCGGCGGCCGACCCGCTGGTGATCTCGTTGCTGACCGGCGTCGCCAAGCCCGACCTGCTGCAGATCATCACCACCGACAGCGGGCCCATCATCACCCGGGCGTCGGCCCGGCTGACCACGGCGCTGACCAACAGCTGGGTGGCCACCAGCGACGAGGACGCCGGCGTGCTGGCGCGCGCCATCGTGCGGCTGGCGCTGAGCTACGTGTCCATGCCCCCGGAGGCCGACCATGATGTCGCCGCGGACCTTGCGCGGCTGATGACGCCGTTCGCGGAGCGTCATGGGGTCGCGGCTACAGTGGCGGAAGAACATACCTAAGCTAAGTACCGCTTGGCTCGAGTGAGCCCCCCAAACGTCGAAGAAGGAAGATCACGCTATGACGACGACCGAAAGTTCGTTAACCGCCGAGGTCCGCAACGGCATCGATTTCAAGGTGGCCGACCTGTCGCTGGCGGATTACGGCCGGCGGGACATCGAGCTCTCCGAGCAGGAGATGCCGGGTCTGATGTCGTTGCGGCGCGAGTACGCCGAGGTGCAGCCGCTCAAGGGGGCGCGGATCTCGGGCTCGCTGCACATGACAGTGCAGACGGCGGTCCTCATCGAGACCCTGGTGTCGCTGGGCGCGCAGGTGCGGTGGGCGTCGTGCAACATCTTCTCCACCCAGGACCACGCCGCGGCCGCGGTGGTCGTCGGCCCGCACGGCACGCCCGAGGAGCCCAAGGGTGTGCCGGTGTTCGCCTGGAAGGGTGAGACGCTCGAGGAATACTGGTGGGCCGCCGAGCAGATGCTGACCTGGCCCGACGAACCGGCCAACATGATCCTCGACGACGGCGGGGACGCCACCATGCTGGTGCTTCGCGGCGCGCAGTACGAGAAGGCGGGCGTGGTGCCCCCGGCCGAGGAGGACGACCCCACCGAGTGGAAGGTCTTCCTGGAGCTGCTGCGCCGCCGCTTCGAGACCGACAAGGAGAAGTGGACGAAGATCTCCGAGTCGGTCAAGGGCGTCACCGAGGAGACCACCACCGGCGTGCTGCGCCTGTATCAGTTCGCCGCCGCCGGCGACCTGGCGTTCCCCGCGATCAACGTCAACGACTCGGTCACCAAGTCCAAGTTCGACAACAAGTACGGCTGCCGGCACTCGCTGATCGACGGCATCAACCGCGGCACCGACGTGCTGATCGGCGGCAAGAAGGTGCTGATCTGCGGCTACGGCGACGTCGGCAAGGGCTGCGCGGACTCCGTCAAGGGCCAGGGCGCGCGGGTGGTCGTCACCGAGATCGACCCGATCAACGCGCTGCAGGCGCTGATGGAGGGTTACGACGTCAAGACGGTCGAGGACGCGATCGGCGAGGCCGACATCGTCATCACCGCGACCGGCAACAAGGACATCATCACCCTGGCGCACATGAAGGCGATGAAGGACCACGCCGTGCTGGGCAACATCGGGCACTTCGACAACGAGATCCAGGTCGCCCAGCTCGAAAAGTCCGGCGCCACCAAGGTGAACATCCGCCCGCAGGTCGACGTGTGGACGTTCGGCGACAGCGGCAAGTCGATCATCCTGCTCTCCGAGGGCCGGCTGCTGAACCTGGGCAACGCCACCGGACACCCGTCGTTCGTGATGAGCAACAGCTTCTCCAACCAGGTGATCGCCCAGATCGAGCTGTGGACCAAGAACGACGAGTACGACAACGAGGTGTACCGGCTGCCCAAGCACCTCGACGAGAAGGTGGCCCGCATCCACGTCGAGGCCCTCGGCGGCCAGCTGACCAAGCTGACGAAAGAGCAGGCCGAATACATCGGCGTCGACGTCGACGGCCCGTATAAGGCGGACCACTACCGCTACTGAGCGCCGGGTCGCCGAGCGTGCGGCCAGCCGCACATTCGGCACCGAGCGTGCGGCCTGCCGCACACTCGTGCGCAGGGCGAGCCCGATAGGCTCGCGCCGTGCTGATCGCGATCGAAGGGGTCGACGGCTCCGGCAAGCGGACCCTGTCCGACGGCCTGCGCAAGGCCTTCGAACGCGCCGGCAAGTCGGTTGTCACACTGGCCTTCCCGCGTTATGGGCGGTCGGTGACCGCCGACATCGCGGCTGAGGCGTTGCACGGCGAGCACGGCGACCTGGCGTCGTCGGCGTACGCGATGGCGATGCTGTTCGCGCTCGACCGCGCCGGGGCGATCGCCGAGATCGAGGGCCTGTGCCGCGATTACGACGTGGTGATCCTGGATCGCTACGTGGCCTCCAACGCGGCCTACACCGCCGCGCGGCTGCACCAGGACGCGGCCGGGGAGGCGGCGGCCTGGGTGCACCGGCTCGAATACCAGCGGCTGCGGCTGCCCCCGCCGGACTGGCAGGTGCTGCTCGCGGTGCCCGCAGAGCTCGCCGCGCAGCGGGCGCGCCACCGCGCCGAGAACGAACCCGGCCGCGCGCGCGACAGTTATGAACGCGACGACGGACTGCAGCGGCGCACCGGCGCGGTTTACGCGCAGCTGGCCGCGGCGGACTTCGGAGGTCGCTGGCTGGTCGTCGAGAAAGACGTCGATCCGGGGGATCTGGCGGCAACTTTGACCGCCGGGTAGCACAAATTGGTCACGATTTGGCCGTATCGAAGAAGAAACGCCCGTGTGGCGCCCCAAATTTATCCCGATCTGGTGACACCATGGACTCCATGAGGCAAAGGATTTTGGTCGTCGACGACGACGCTTCGCTGGCCGAGATGCTCACCATCGTGCTGCGTGGGGAGGGTTTCGACACGGCGGTCATCGGCGACGGCACTCAGGCCCTGACCGCGGTGCGCGAGTTGCGCCCCGACCTGGTGCTGCTGGACCTGATGCTGCCGGGCATGAACGGGATCGACGTGTGCCGGGTGCTGCGGGCCGACTCCGGCGTCCCGATCGTGATGCTGACCGCCAAGACCGACACCGTCGACGTGGTGCTCGGCCTCGAGTCGGGCGCCGACGACTACATCATGAAGCCGTTCAAGCCGAAGGAACTGGTCGCCCGGGTGCGCGCGCGGCTGCGGCGCAACGACGACGAGCCCGCCGAGATGCTGTCGATCGCCGACGTGGACATCGACGTGCCCGCGCACAAGGTCACCCGCAACGGCGAGCAGATCTCCCTGACACCGCTGGAGTTCGACCTGTTGGTCGCGCTGGCACGCAAACCGCGCCAGGTGTTTACTCGTGATGTGCTGCTCGAACAGGTGTGGGGATATCGGCACCCGGCGGACACCCGCCTGGTGAATGTGCATGTCCAGCGTCTGCGGGCCAAGGTCGAGAAGGACCCTGAGAACCCGACTGTGGTGTTGACCGTTCGAGGAGTGGGATACAAGGCCGGACCTCCGTGATCTGGCGCTCGCCGCGACGCACGAGAAGCCGTTGGGGGCGCTCTGGCCCCATGACCCGCGGCATGGGTGCGTTGAGTCGAGCCGTGGGCGTTGCCTGGCGCCGATCGCTACAGCTGCGGGTCGTGGCGCTGACACTCGGATTGTCGCTGGCGGTGATCCTCGCGCTCGGCTTCGTGCTGACCAGCCAGGTCACCAATCGGGTGCTGGACGTCAAGGTCAAGGCCGCCATCGAGCAGATCGAGCGGGCGCGCACCACCGTCGGCGGCATCGTCAACGGCGAGGAGACGCGCTCGCTGGACAGCAGCCTGCAGCTGGCCCGCAACACCCTGACCTCGAAGACCGACACCGCCTCGGGCGCCGGGCTGGCCGGGCCTTTCGACGCGGTGCTGATCGTCCCGGGCGACGGCCCGCGCGCCGCGACCACAGCCGGCCCCGTCGACCAGGTGCCCGGCTCGTTGCGCGGGTTCGTCAAGGCCGGCCAGGCGGCCTACCAGTACGCGACCGTGCACACCGAGGGCTTTTCGGGGCCGGCGCTGATCGTCGGGACGCCGACGTCGTCGCAGGTGGCGAACGTTGAGCTGTACCTGATCTTCCCGCTGAAGAACGAGCAGGCCACGATCCAGCTGGTGCGCGGCACGATGATCACCGGCGGCGGGGTGCTGCTGGTGCTGCTGGCCGGGATCGCGCTCCTGGTCTCGCGGCAGGTGGTGGTGCCGGTGCGGTCGGCGTCGCGGATCGCCGAGCGGTTCGCCGAGGGGCACCTGTCCGAACGCATGCCGGTGCGCGGCGAGGACGACATGGCCCGGCTGGCGTTGTCGTTCAACGACATGGCCGAGAGCCTGTCCCGGCAGATCACTCAGCTGGAGGAGTTCGGCAACCTGCAGCGCCGGTTCACCTCCGACGTCAGCCACGAACTGCGCACCCCGCTCACGACGGTGCGGATGGCCGCCGACCTGATCTACGACCACAGCGCCGACCTCGACCCGACCCTGGCCCGGTCCACCGAGCTGATGGTCAACGAGCTGGACCGGTTCGAGACACTGCTCAACGACCTGCTGGAAATCTCGCGGCACGACGCCGGTGTGGCCGAGCTGTCCGTCGAGGCGGTGGACCTGCGCACCACTGTGCAGAGCGCGCTGGGCAACGTCGGCCACCTGGCCGAGGACGCAGGCATCGAACTGCAGGTGGACATGCCGTCCGAGGAGGTGATCGCCGAGGTCGATCCGCGGCGGGTGGAGCGCATCCTGCGCAACCTGATCGCCAATGCCATCGACCACGCCGAGCACAAACCGGTGGACATCCGGATGGGCGTCGACGAGGACACCGTCGCCGTGACCGTTCGCGACTACGGCGTCGGGCTGCGGCCGGGCGAGGAGAAGCTGGTGTTCAGCCGGTTCTGGCGCTCGGACCCGTCGCGGGTGCGCCGGTCCGGCGGCACCGGGCTGGGCCTGGCGATCAGCGTCGAGGACGCGCGGCTGCACCAGGGGCGGCTGGAGGCCTGGGGCGAGCCGGGCCAGGGCGCCTGCTTCCGGCTGACGCTTCCGCTGGTACGCGGCCACAAGGTCACCACCAGCCCGCTGCCGCTGAAGCCCATCCCGCAGCCCATGCCGGAGCCGAGCGCCCCCGAACACAAGGCGCGCCAACCGGAACCCGCCGAGAGGAGCGTCTGATGCGGGGGCTGGCACGGCTGCTGGCGCTGCTGTTCCTGGCGGTGCTGCTCGCCGGGTGCGCGGGGGTGCCCAGCTCGTCGGCCCCGCAGGCGATCGGCACCGTCGAACGCCCGGCCCCGTCGAACCTGCCCAAGCCCACCCCGGGCATGGATCCCGACGTGTTGCTGCGCGAATTCCTCAAGGCCACAGCGGATCCGGCTAACCGGCACCTGGCGGCGCGCCAGTTCCTCACCCAGTCGGCGTCCAACGCGTGGGACGACGCCGGCAGCGCGCTGCTGATCGACCACGTGGTGTTCGTGGAAACCCGTGGCGCCGAACGGGTTTCGGCCACCATGCGCGCGGACATCCTGGGCTCGCTGTCCGACGTCGGGGTGTTCGAAACCGCCGAGGGCGTGCTGCCGGACCCGGGCCCGATCGAGTTGGTCAAGACCTCCGGCGGCTGGCGGATCGACCGCCTGCCCAACGGGGTGTTCCTGGACTGGCAGCAATTCCAGGAGACCTACAAACGCAACACGCTGTACTTCGCCGACCCGACCGGCAAGACGGTGGTTCCCGATCCCCGCTATGTGGCGGTGGCCGATCACGACCAGCTGGCCACCGAGCTGGTGTCCAAGATGCTGGCCGGGCCGCGGCCCGAGATGGCCCACACGGTGCGCAACCTGCTCGCCCCGCCGCTGCGGCTGCGCGGGCCGGTGACCCGCGCCGACGGCGGCAAGAACGGGATCGGGCTCGGTTACGGCGGCGCCCGCATCGATCTGGAGAAACTGTCCACCACCGATCCGCACAGCAGGCAATTGCTTGCCGCACAGATCATCTGGACGTTGGCCCGCGCGGACATCCGCGGTCCGTATGTGATCAACGCCGACGGCGCGCCGCTGGACGACAGGTTCGCGGAGGGGTGGACCACCTCCGATGTCGCGGCCACCGACCCGGGCGTGGCCGACGGGGCGGGTGCGGGCGTGCACGCCCTGGTCAACGGGTCGCTGGTCGGGCTGGACGGGCAGCACACCACCAACGTGGCGGGAGCCTTCGGGCGGATGGGCGATCAGACGGGCGCCGCGCTGTCCCGCAGCGGGCGGCAGGTGGCGTCGGTGGTGACGCTGCGGCGCGGCGCGCCGGACCAGGCGGCGTCGCTGTGGATCGGCGATCTGGGTGGCGAGGCGGTCCAGTCCGCCGACGGGCACAACCTGACCCGGCCCAGCTGGTCGCTGGACGACGCCGTCTGGGTGGTAGTGGACAACAACAACGTGCTGCGCGCGATCCAGGAACCGGCGTCCGGGCAGCCCGCGCGGATCCCGGTGGATTCCGCGCTGGTGGCCGCGAGCTTCCCCGGGCCGATCACCGACCTGCAGCTGTCCCGCGATTCCACCCGCGCGGCGATGGTGATCAACGGCCAGGTGATCCTCGCCGGCGTGGAGCAGACGCAGGCCGGGCAGTACGCCCTGACCTACCCGCGCCGCCTGGGTTTCGGGCTGGGCAACTCGGTGGTCTCGCTGTCGTGGCGCACCGGTGACGACATCGTGGTCACCCGCACCGACGCCAGCCATCCGGTGTCCTACGTCAACCTCGACGGGGTCAACTCCGACGCGCCGGCCCGCGGCCTGCAGGTCCCGGTGACGACGGTCGCGGCCAACCCGTCGGCGGTCTACGTCGCCGCCCCGCAGGGGGTGCTGCAGTATTCGGCGTCGGCGCCCGAAAGCCAGCAGAGCTGGTCGGACGTCTCCGGGCTGAACATGCCCGGCGCGGCGCCGGTCTTGCCGGGCTGACGCAGAGGCGCCGTGCGCGACCCGGCTGACGGGGGTCCTGTGCACGACCCTGAATACGGTTAAGTCAACCGGGGTAGGTGCGGGAACCGCGGTGACGTGCGCGGACAATCGCTCGTTATGGCGCGATATACAGAATCTATCATCACGCCCGCCAACGGATTATCGAACCAAATACGTTGCATCACAACGAATTACAGACCGTCGGCGCTCGACCTCGGTACGTCAGTGAGTGGGAGTTGATGTGCCGGTGATCATCGGTAATGTCCCGGAAACACGCCAAACCTACTGTTGGCGAGGCACATTGGCGTTCACAACAACTCGCGCTGTCTGAAAATTTGTTTCGGACAAGCACTTTGGCATTTCGAACGCCCCGATATCACCGCCGGCACGTAACTGGAAACGGAGAGCCGCTTTGCTTGCTAACACGGACGCCTTGAGCTCCACGGCAGCGACTACAGCGCCGACCGTCGCGCGCACCCGCTGGCTCCAGCTCGGCCTGGGCCTGGTATGCATGATGACGATATCGAGTCCGCAGTACGTGTGGACGCTGATGACCAAGCCGCTCGCCGCCAAACTCGGGATTGCCCTGCCGGAATTGCAGGTCACCTTCTCGATTCTCGTGGTTTTGCAGGCCTTTTTCTCGCCATTCCAGGGGGCGCTGGTCGACCGTTTCGGGCCCCGCCGGCTGATCTCTATCGGCACGCTGCTGGCGGGCTTGAGCTGGGTGCTCGCATCCCACGCGCCTACCGCGCCGATGCTGTACCTCACCTATGGCGGTGTCGGCGGCATCGGCACGGGGATCGTGTATGTCGGCGTCGTCGGGCTGATGGTCCAGTGGTTTCCCGATCGGCGCGGATTCGCCGCCGGTGTGGTGGCGGCCGGCTACGGAATGGGCGCCATGCTCACCACTTTTCCGATCGCCTCATCGCTGGCCGCACGCGGCGTGGAGTCGACGTTGTGGCTGTTCGGCGTCGCGTTCGCCGCCGTCGGTTGCGTTGCGGCGCAGGGGTTGCATGTGCCGCCGACGGATCTGGCATCGAGTACGTCGAGCGCCCGCGCGTCCACCACCGTGCGCGATTATCGGCCATCCGAAATGCTCAAGCGGCCCCTCTTCTGGTTGATGTTCGTGATGATGACGACGATGGCCACCTCGGGCCTGATGGTCACGTCGCAGCTGGCGACGTTCGCCGCTGACTTCGGTGTGAGCAAGGTATTGGTGTTCGGGCTCGCCGCCGTGCCGCTCGCCTTGACCATCGACCGCTTCACGAACGGGCTTACCCGGCCGTTGTTCGGTTGGGTATCGGATCGGCTGGGCCGTGAGAACACCATGGCGTTTGCCTTCGCGCTGGAGGGCGTCGCCATGACGCTCTGGCTGCTCACCCGACACGACGCGACGATGTTCGTCCTCCTGTCGGGGTTGGTGTTCTTCGGGTGGGGCGAGATCTTCTCGCTGTTCCCGTCCACCTTGACCGACACCTTCGGGACCCGTTACGCCACGGCGAACTATGGCTGGCTCTACATCTCGTTCGGGATCGGTTCGATCTTCGGCGGCCCGCTCGCCGCCCTGTTGCACCAACAAGCCCGCAGCTGGATCCCGGTGTTCGAGTGTGCGATCGCGCTCGATCTGGGAACCGCGGCGCTGGCCGTGTTCGTGTTGAAGCCGGCGCGTGGGCGTTTCGTCAGCGCGGGGCAACGAGAAGGCTAGGCAGGCCACTCAGCCAAGCGGGTCGTGTTGTCGGACGCGCCCACCAGACTGTGTCCGTGCTCGACCTCATCCTGCCCCTGGAATGCGGCGGCTGCGGGGCGCCGTCGACCCGCTGGTGTGCCGCCTGCGCGGCCGAGCTCGAGGCCAAACCGGACCAGCCGCACGTGGTTGACCCGCGGATCGACCCGGAGGTGCCGGTGTTCGCGCTGGGCCGTTACGCCGGGGCGCGCCGCCGGGCGATCCTCGCGTGCAAGGAGCGCGGCCGCGGGGACCTGGTGTCGCCCCTGGCCCGGGCGCTGGCCGTCGGGGTGCACCGGCTGCTGACCTGGGGCATGGTCGAGACCCCGCTGACGATCGTGCCCGCGCCGACCCGGCGTTCGGCGGCGCGCCGCCGGGGCGGTGACCCCGTCGCCCGGCTGGCGCGGGCCGCGGTGGCCGGCTACCCGGACGTCGGCGTCGTGCAGGCGCTGCGGATGAAGGCGCTGGTCCGCGACTCGGTGGGGCTTTCCACGTCGGACCGCGAGCGCAATGTCGCGGGCCGGGTCGTGTTGTGCCGGCGGCCGCCGAGTACCGAGGTCTTGGTCGTCGACGACATCGTCACCACGGGGGCGACGGCGCGCGAGTCGGTGCGGATCCTGCGTGCCGCGGGGGTGCGCGTGGCGGCGGTGCTGGCGATCGCGGCCGCGTGAGGCTGTGGCCCGGGCATGAGGTTGTGAAGAACATGCAACAGCTCTGCGAAATTGGTGGCGTCCCAAGGCGAACACGAGCTAACGTCGAGGACAACCTTCAGGAACACCCTGGGCTTCCTGAACACGCAACACACTCGTCGCGATTCCCCAGGTTGAAGCGCCGCACGCGAAGGAGGTGAGTATTCGACTCCTAGCACCGGCGGGCAGCCTGCGGCCAAAACCGCTCCCACCCCGTCGGCGCGTTTCGTAGCAAGCCGGCACGCAGCGCGTGCAACGTGGAAAAGGAAACGAGTTGACACGTATGTCAAGGCTTACCGTGGATTCCGGTCAGACTCTCGACCAACCGCCGGCAGACACCACCGGGCCGGCCGAACCGACATTGAACGCCGAGGTCGTGTTCAAGGGCCGCAACGTCGAAATCCCCGATCACTACCGCATCTACGTCTCGCAGAAACTCGCCCGCCTCGAACGATTCGATCGCTCCATCTACCTTTTCGACGTCGAGCTCAAGCACGCCCCCAACCGCCGCCAGCGCAAGTCCTGTCAGCGCGTGGAGATCACCGCCCGCGGGCGCGGGCCGGTCAGCCGCGCGGAGGCCTGCGCCGACAGCTTCTACGCCGCCTTCGAGTCGGCGGTCGACAAGCTGGAGAACCGGCTGCGCCGCGTCAAGGACCGACGCAAGGTCCACTATGGCGACAAGACGCCGGTGTCGCTGGCCGCGGCGACCGCGGTCGCCCCGCTACCCGCGAAGGCCTTCGACAGCGAGCCGGTGCAGCCGCACGAGCACGACGGCGCCGGTGTCGACGGGCACGAACACCTTGACCGCGAGCCGGGGCGGGTGGTGCGCACCAAGGAGCACCAGGCCAAACCGATGACGGTCGACGACGCGCTGTACGAGATGGAACGGGTCGGGCACGACTTCTTCTTGTTCTTCGACAAGCAGACCGAGCGGCCGTCCGTCGTCTACCGTCGCCACGCCTACGACTACGGGCTGATCAGTCTGTCCTGACGACGTTCGCGGGCTTTTCCGGCGTGTCACCTACGATGGATGGCGCCGAACACTGATGCGGCGAAGAACAACGCCATCCAACAGGGGAACATCCCCAAGAGGGACGACACCGTGCTACAGAAGTTGCTGCGCCTTGGTGAAGGTCGCATGGTCAAACGCCTCAAGCGGGTGGCCGACTATGTCAACACGTTGTCCGACGACGTCGAGAAGCTCACCGACGCGGAGCTGAGGGCCAAGACCGACGAGTTCAAACAGCGCCTCACGGAGGGCGAGACCCTCGACGACCTGCTGCCCGAGGCGTTCGCCGTGGCTCGCGAGGCCGCGTGGCGGGTGCTTGACCAGCGCCCGTTCGACGTGCAGGTGATGGGCGCGGCCGCGCTGCACCTCGGCAACGTCGCCGAGATGAAGACCGGTGAGGGCAAGACCCTGACCTGCGTGCTGCCGGCCTACCTCAACGCGCTGGCCGGCAAGGGCGTGCACATCGTCACCGTCAACGACTACCTGGCCAAGCGCGACAGCGAGTGGATGGGCCGGGTGCACCGCTTCCTGGGCCTGCAGGTCGGCGTGATCCTCGCGCAGATGACGCCCGACGAGCGGCGCGTCGCCTACAACGCCGACATCACGTATGGCACCAACAACGAGTTCGGCTTCGACTACCTGCGCGACAACATGGCCCACTCGCTCGACGACCTGGTGCAGCGCGGCCACAGCTACGCCATCGTCGACGAGGTCGACTCCATCCTGATCGACGAGGCCCGCACCCCGCTCATCATCTCCGGCCCCGCCGACGGCGCGTCGAACTGGTACCTCGAGTTCGCGCGGCTGGCGCCGCTGATGCAAAAGGACGTGCACTACGAGGTCGACCTGCGCAAGCGCACGGTCGGCGTGCACGAAAAGGGCGTGGAGTTCGTCGAGGACCAGCTCGGCATCGACAACCTCTACGAGGCCGCCAACTCGCCGCTGGTCAGCTACCTGAACAACGCGCTGAAGGCCAAGGAGCTGTTCACCCGCGACAAGGACTACATCGTCCGCGACGGCGAGGTGCTCATCGTCGACGAGTTCACCGGCCGCGTGTTGATCGGCCGCCGCTACAACGAGGGCATGCACCAGGCCATCGAGGCCAAGGAGCACGTCGAGATCAAGGCCGAGAACCAGACGCTGGCCACCATCACGCTGCAGAACTACTTCCGCCTCTACGACAAGCTGGCCGGCATGACCGGCACCGCCCAGACCGAGGCGGCCGAGCTGCACGAGATCTACAAGCTGGGCGTGGTCTCCATCCCGACCAACAAGCCGATGATCCGCACCGACTGCTCCGACCTCATCTACAAGACCGAGGAGGCCAAGTACATCGCTGTGGTCGATGACGTCTCCGAGCGCTACGAGAAGGGGCAGCCGGTCCTGATCGGCACCACCAGCGTGGAGCGCTCGGAGTACCTGTCGCGGCAGTTCCAGAAGCGCCGCATCCCGCACAACGTGCTCAACGCCAAGTACCACGAGCAGGAGGCGGGCATCATCGCGGTGGCGGGCCGCCGCGGCGGTATCACCGTCGCCACCAACATGGCCGGCCGCGGCACCGACATCGTGCTGGGCGGCAACGTCGACTTCCTCACCGATCAGCGGCTGCGCGAGCGCGGGCTGGACCCGGTGGAGACGCCCGACGAGTACGAGACGGCCTGGCACGAGGAGCTGGCGATCGTCAAGGAGGAGGCCGGCAAGGAGGCCGCCGAGGTGATCGAGGCCGGCGGCCTGTACGTGCTGGGCACCGAACGGCACGAGTCGCGGCGCATCGACAACCAGCTGCGCGGCCGCTCCGGCCGCCAGGGCGACCCTGGCGAGTCGCGCTTCTACCTCTCGCTGAGCGACGAGCTGATGCGCCGCTTCAACGGCGCGGCGCTGGAGGCGATGCTCAACCGGCTGAACCTGCCCGACGACGTGCCGATCGAGAACAAGATGGTGACCCGCGCGATCAAGAGCGCGCAGACCCAGGTCGAGCAGCAGAACTTCGAGGTCAGAAAGAACGTCCTCAAGTACGACGAGGTGATGAACCAGCAGCGGATGGTGATCTACGCCGAGCGCCGCCGCATCCTCGAGGGCGAGAACCTCAAGGACCAGGCGCTGGACATGGTCCGCGACGTGATCACCGCCTACGTCAACGGCGCGACGGCCGAGGGCTACGCCGAGGATTGGGACTTGGAGGCGCTGTGGTCGGCGCTCAAGACGCTCTATCCGGTCGGGATCGACCACGTGACGCTGACGCGCCGGGACGGTGACGACGACCTCGAGGACCTCACCCGCGACGAGCTCCTCGACGCGTTGCTCAAGGACGCCGAACGCGCTTACGCCGCAAGGGAAGCCGAGCTCGAGGAAATCGCCGGCGAGGGCGCGATGCGCCAGCTGGAGCGCAACGTGCTGCTCAACGTCATCGACCGCAAGTGGCGCGAGCACCTCTACGAGATGGATTACCTCAAGGAGGGCATCGGGCTGCGGGCGATGGCGCAGCGCGACCCGCTGGTGGAGTACCAGCGCGAGGGCTACGACATGTTCATGGCGATGCTCGACGGCATGAAGGAGGAGTCGGTCGGCTTCCTGTTCAACGTCACCGTGGAGGCGGTGCCCGCGCCGCAGGTCGCCCCCCAGGCGACACCGGAGGGGCTCGCGGAGCTGGGAGCCGCCGCCGGCGGACAGCCCGGCGGCGAAGCCCAACCGCCCGCGGCGCCGCGCGAGGAGGCGCCAAGCACCCTGCGCGCCAAGGGCATCGATGACGAGGCGCCCGCGCTCACGTACTCCGGCCCGGCCGAGGACGGTTCGGCGCAGGTGCAGCGCAACGGCGGTGGCGCGCAGAAGACGACGGCCGGCGCGCCCGGCGGCGCCAGCCGTCGCGAGCGCCGTGAGGCCGCGCGCCGGCAGGGTCGCGGCGCCAAGCCGCCAAAGTCGGTGAAGCGGCGCTAAGTCGGCAACCGGTCGGAGATGCCGCGGGCCTGACCCGGTCGAGAAAGGGGCACGTTTCATGCCCTTCGACGGAGCGGTGTCGCGGACCGAGGTGCTGGCGGCGCTGTCGTTGGCGATCGACCTCGGGCTCGGGCAGCCGATGGACCACATGCTGCGGTCGGCGGCGCTGGGCACCAGGCTCGGCGAGCGGCTCGGGCTGAGCGAGCGCGAGCGCGGCACCGTTTTCTACACCGGCCTGGTGATGTGGATCGGTTGTCACGCCGACTCCCACGAGTACGCGCGCTGGTTCGGCGACGACATCGCGGTGCGGCACGCCAGCCACTACATCGACTGGTCCGGCGCGCCGTACCGCCGATTCCTCATGAGCAATCTGGGCCGCGGGGCCACGTTGCCGAAGCGGGCGCAGCTGGCGGCCAGGGTGTTTTGGGACGCACGCGGGAATATCGGCGGGCTGGTGCAATCCCATTGCCTGTCGGCCGCATTGCTCGCCGAGGAGATCGGCTTGGGCGCGGACGTGTGCGAGGCCCTGCCGTATGCGTATGAACGATGGGATGGCAGCGGCATGCCCGCCGGCGCCGCCCGAGACCGCATACCGGTGGCGATGCGGGTGGCGCAGGTAGCCGACATCGCCGAAGTGCACCATCGCGCCTACGGTGCGGAGGCCGCGATCGCCGAGGTGCGCAAGCGCAGCGGCAAGCAATTCGACCCCGACGTGGTCGCGGCGTTCACCGCGGCCGCCGGCGAGCTGTTGCGCGAGAACGAAGATGCGTGGTCGGCCGCCGCCGACCTTGCTCCTGATCCCGGCGAGGCGCTGAGCGGCGACGCGCTGGACCGGCTCCTGCGCGCGATGGGGGACTTCGCGGACCTGAAATGCCCGTTCACCCTTGGTCATTCGCGTGCCGTGGCCGAGCTGGCGGAGAACGCCGGGAAATGCGCCGGGCTGCCGAGCGACGACATCGACGTTCTGCGCCGCGCCGGTTACGTGCACGACCTCGGTCGCATCGGCGTGTCCAACCGGGTGTGGGAAAAGCCCGGTGAACTCACCCATGCCGAACGCGAGCGGGTGCATCTGCACCCGTATCTGTCCGGCAGGATCTTGGCGCGGGTCGGTGGGCTGAAGGCCGTCCGGGAGGTCGCGGTGAACCACCACGAACGACTGGACGGGTCGGGATATCCGAACGGTCTGCGGGGTGAGGACCTGTCCGTCCGCGACCGGATACTCGCCGCCGCCGAAAGCTATTGCGCCTCAACCGAGCCGCGACCACATCGCGAGGCATCCGACGAGACGGGCGCGGCCGGGCGGCTGCGCGGTGAAGCGTCGCGCGGCCGCCTCGACGGCGACGCGGTCGAGGCCGTGCTCGAAGCCGCGGGCCACCGGCCGTCGCGCAGGCCCGCCAGGCCGGCGGGATTGACCCGCCGCGAGGCCGAGGTGCTGCTGCACGTCGCGCAGGGGCTCACCAACCGCGAGATCGCCTCGGCCCTTTGGATTTCGGAGAAGACGGTGCGCAATCACGTTGAGCACATCTATGCCAAGATCGGGGTGTCCAACCGGATCGGGGCCAGCCTGTATGCGACGCGGCACGGCCTGACCGGCAGCGCCCCGACCGGGTCCTGATATTTGGGGCCGATGCCCCATGCGCGGACGGTCACCGGCAGCGATCATTGCCGCATGACCAGCATCGCGCCTCCGGATGCGGTGACGTCGGGAGTGTGGGACAAGGTGCTCATCGACGGGCACGCGTCTCTGGTCAGGGCCAGGCACGCGTTCCGCTACCTGCCCTCCGCGCCGCGATGCAAGCTCTGCAACAACCCCTTCGGCGGCCCCGTCGGCCGGGTGTTCGCCGCCGCCGGGTTCCGCCGCTCGCGCAAGAATCCCAACCTCTGCGAGCGATGCTGCGACGCGTTGCCGCGGGGCGGAGCGGAGGTCGACATCGCGGTGTTGTTCGCCGACGTCCGCGGCTCCACGGCGCTGGGCGACTTGCGGGCCGCCGCGGACTTCGCCGGCCTGCTCAACCGCTTCTACACCGCCGCGACGCAGACGCTGCTGCGCCACGACGCGGTGATCGACAAGCTCATCGGCGATGAGGTGATGGCGTTCTTCGTCCGGGGCATCAGCGGCCCCCACTATCGGCAACGGGCCGTCGAGGCGGGAAAAGACCTGCTCAACGCCGTCGGGCACGGCACACCGGGCGGTCCGTGGCTGAACGTCGGCGTCGCGGTGAACGCCGGCGTCGCATACGTCGGCAACGTCGGCGGGGCCGTGGTCGATTTCACCGCGCTCGGTAGTCCCGTCAACGCCGCAGCCCGGATGCAACAACACGCCGCCGGCGGTGAGTTGCTGGTCGCTGGGGGAGTCGCAGATGCACTCATGGCCGGCGCGCGGCGGCGCACACTGCATCTGCGGGGGCAATCGGCGCCGATTGACGTCTTCGTGGCTTCGGCGTAATGCCGTGAACCGGGCCCGCGGGATCGCGGGCCCGGTTCAGCGGGGTTGTCATCGCACGGCGGCCCCGGGCCGGGATCGCCGGTCCAGCACCCAGACGGTGGCCAGCGTGAGCACAACCGCGAACGAACCGAGCGCGATGAGGCTGGCGGCGGTACCCCCCTGGAAGGTGGCATGGTAGGCCGACATCGCCGGCAGCGTGGTGGTGTAGCGGTCCAGCCCCAGGTCGCGACCCAACGCGTCGAAGGCATGTCGGTTCGACAGGACCAGGCTCATCAGGCGGCCCGGCGTGGCCATCTGGTCGACGGGGACGATGGCGCCGCCGAACAGAACCTGGGGGAAGCACAGCATCGGCAGGGCCAGGGCCGCCTGCGCGGCGTTGGAGACGGCGGCCGAGGCGAACAGGCCCAGGGCCAGTGCCGAGGTCGCTTCGATCACAATCGTCGCGAACAGCGCGGCGTACACGCCCCACCCGACGGCGGGAAGCCGACCCAGCGCGCGCAGCACCACCAGCAACACCGCGCTCACCCCCGCCAGAACCGGAAGCAGTGCCGTCACCTTCGATCCGACGTAGGCGCTCACGCTGAGGCCGGCCAGGCGTTCGCGCCGGAAAACGGCCATCTCGCCGACGATCTGGAGCAGGCCGTACGTCAGACCGAAGAAGAAGCCGTCGAAAGCGATCCAGAAAACCAGCTGCGCGGGGCCGGCGCCGGCCGCGCCGCCCGGATCGAACGCGCCGCGCTTGAACAACGTCGCCATCATGACCGTCACCAGCACCGGTGAGCCGAGCAGGATCGCCAGCGTCAGTCGGTTGCGGGCCAGGACGTCGACATTGCGCCGGGTCAGGAGCCACCATTGCCGGGCCATGCCCGGGCGCCTGACGTCGGGGCGGACGGCCGGGACGGGTCGTGGGTGTGAGCCGGGTCGGGTGGTCGAGTTCACCCGGCTTTCCGCGAATCGCTTCGCCCAGAGTTGCGGACTGTGCTCGCCGGCCAGCCGCTCGTACACCTCGGTGAGGTTCTCCACGCCGAAGTAGCGCCGCGCGGCGGCCGGACTGCCGGTGAAGGCCAAGTGGCCGTCGCGAGCCAGGAAGACCACCCGGTCACACTGGTCGATCCCCGCCGGCTCGTGCGTCGTCAGAACGATCGTGATTCCGCGCTGGCTGAGCCGGCGCAACAAGCGCATCACGTCAGCCGCAGTGGAGGGATCGAGCCCGGAGGTGGGTTCGTCCAGGAAGAAAAGGTGCGGCCGGGTCAGCAGCTCCACGGCGATGCTGGCCCGCTTGCGTTGACCGCCGGACAGCGCGCGCACCGGCACGTCGGCCCGGTCGGCCAGGTCGAGGTCGCGCAGGGTCTCGTCGACGATCCGTTCCGCTTCCGCCGCAGTTGTGCCGGCGGGCAGCCGTAGCAGCGCCGCGTAGCGCAGCGTGCGGCGCAGGGGCATCTCCAGGTGGATGATGTCGTCCTGGGGTACGTAGCCGATCGCGGAGCCGGAGCTGATGCGGGGAGCGACGCCGTCGTGGCGAAGCTCTCCCACCGACGGCGGTTGCAGTCCGGCGAGGATTTCCAGCAAGGTGGTCTTGCCCGCACCGCTGCCGCCGGCGATGGCGACCAATTCTCCGGGCTCCACCGACAGCGACAGTTCATGGAGGATCTGCCGCCCACCCACGCGCCGGCCGACGCCGATCGCGTCGACGCGAACGCCGCCGGATGCTGATCGTCGCGTGCCGGTGGCCTCGGTAGTCGTTGCCCTGCATGTCGATTCGGTCATGATGTGGCCTCGGTGCTTTCCTCGAAGTGGCGTCGTCATGGCCGATCGTCGCCCCACCGCGTCCGCGTTCGCATGAGGCATCTGCCCCATCTGCCACCAGCTCGCGAAAACTAGTCAAAATTGACTAGTCGCCCGCCCCGCGAAATTGAGGCAAATGACCTATATCCCGCACCGTGCGCCCGGCGGAGACTTGGGTCATGAAGCGTTACTTGATCATTGGTTACGGCGCCGCAGCGTACCTGCTGTTCCTCGCGGCCTTCTTGTATCTCGTCGGTTTCCTGGGCAACCTGTGGGTGCCTCGTTCGGTCGATCACGGGCTCCCCGCTCCGATCGGCCAGGCGGTGCTGATCAACGTGTTGCTGGTAGGCGCGTTCGGTGTCCAGCACAGCGTCATGGCGCGGAAGTCGTTCAAGGCGTGGTGGACACGGTTGGTGCCGCGGTCCATAGAGCGCAGCACCTACGTGGTGCTGTCGAGCGCTGTGCTGATGCTGCTCTACTGGCAATGGCGCGACATGCCGGCCGTCACCTGGGATGTGCGGGACACGGCGGTGCGACCGGCGATATGGGCCGTGTTCTGGCTCGGCTGGGCGATCGCGCTGGCGTCGACCTTCATGATCAACCACTTCGACCTGTTCGGCCTGCGGCACGTGTTTCTGGCGTGGCGCGGAAAACCATACGCCGAGTTGGGTTTTCGCACCCACCTGTTCTACCGTTTGGTGCGCCACCCGCTCATGCTGGGATTCCTGATCGCATTCTGGGCGACACCCACGATGACGGCCGGGCACCTGCTGTTCTCGATCGCCATCACGGCCTACATCCTGGTCGCACTGCAGATCGAGGAGCGCAGCCTGGTCGCGGCGCTCGGCGATCAGTACCGCGACTACCAGCGCGACGTGCCGATGCTGGTACCGCTCAAGCGCGCGCCGCGCCGGCGCCCGGCCGAAGCCGTTGCCCAGCACTAATCCTCCAAGGCCCAAAAGCCCGCGAGCGTAACGCCATTGCGAATCCCAATGCGATTTTTCGCGGTGTCGTTACGCTCGCGGCAAGCGGTCCGCTTACGAAAAGCGCCGCCCGGCTGGTAAGCATGGACGGTATGGATGTCAAGGAGGTGTTGCTGCCGGGCGTCGGTCTCCGCTACGAGTTCACCAGCCACAACGGTGAGCGCATCGGGATCGTCGCACGCCGCGGCGGCGACTTCGACGTCGTCCTGTACGGCCCCGACGACCCCGACCGGGCCCGGCCGGTCTTTCACCTGACCGACGACGAGGCCGAGGCGGTGGCCCAGATCCTGGGTGCCCCGCGCATCGCCGAGCGGTTCACCGAGCTGTCCAGGGCGGTCACCGGACTCGAGACGGGACAGGTTCACATCGTCGCGGGTAGCCCGTTCGTGGGCCACCCGCTCGGCGACACCCGCGCCCGCACCCGCACCGGGGCGTCGATCGTCGCGATCGTGCGCGACGAGCAGGTGCTCGCCTCGCCCGGTCCGGCCGAAATGCTGCACGCGCGAGACGTTCTGATCGTGATCGGCACCGAAGACGGCATCGCCGGCGTCGAGCAGATCATCGACAAGGGCTGAGCCGATGCAGGTTTCGGGGGCGCTACTCTTTCAACTCGGCGCCCTCCTGGCCACGCTGGCCGTATTGGGCACCGTCGCAAGGCGTTTCGCGTTGTCACCGATACCCGTCTACCTGCTGGCGGGCCTCTCGCTGGGCAAGGGTGGCCTGCTCCCGGTCGCGGCGGCGGGCGAGTTCATCGAGACGGCGGCGCCCATCGGCATCGTGCTGTTGCTGCTGACCCTCGGCCTGGAATTCTCGGCGACCGAATTCGCCAGCAGCCTGCGCCACCACCTGCCGTCGGCCGGCGTCGACCTCGTCCTCAACGCCACACCCGGCGCCGTGGCCGGTTGGCTGCTGGGCCTGGACGGCGTGGCCATCCTGGCCCTGGCCGGGGTCACCTACATCTCCTCGTCGGGCGTGATCGCGCGCCTGGTGCAGGACCTCGGCAGGCTGGGCAACCGGGAGACGCCGGCGGTGCTGTCGGTGCTGGTGCTGGAGGACTTCGCGATGGCGGCGTACCTGCCGCTGTTCGCGGTCCTGGCGTCCGGCGGCGGCTGGGTGCAGGCGGTCGCCGGCATGGCGGCCGCCGTCGGTGCGCTGCTGGTGGCGTTCGCCGCGTCCTACCGCTGGGGCCACCACGTCGGCCGGCTGGTCGAACACCCCGATTCCGAGCAGCTGCTGCTGCGGGTCCTGGGGATCACCCTGATGGTGGCGGCCGTGGCGGAGGTCCTGCACGCGTCGGCGGCGGTCGGCGCGTTCCTCGTGGGGCTGACCCTGACCGGTGAGACGGCGAACCGGGCGCGCCGGGTGCTGGGCCCGCTGCGCGACCTGTTCGCCGCCATCTTCTTCCTGGCGATCGGCCTGTCGGTGGACCCGCATGAGCTGCTGCCGATGCTGCCGGTGGCGCTGGCCCTGGCCGCCGTCACCGCCGTGACGAAGGTGGTCACCGGGATGGTCGCCGCCCGGCGCGACGGCGTGGCGCGGCGCGGGCAGCTGCGCGCGGGCACCGCGCTGATCGCCAGGGGCGAGTTTTCGTTGATCATCATCGGCTTGGTCGGCGCCTCCATCCCCGCGGTGGCGGCTCTGGCGACGTCGTACGTCTTCGTGATGGCGATCGCCGGCCCGGTGCTGGCCCGTTACGTCGGCGGCTCCCGCCGGCCCTAGCCGATGTGTAGCGCCACCACCTGCCACTCGCCGGTGGGCGCCTGCTCCACCCGGCAGGCGATGGCATGGATGCGGTCCCCGCGGCTGTACGACCCGGCAACCTCGGCCGCGGTCTCCCGGTGCCCGGACGGTTGCAGCCGCATCCGGCGCAGCACCGCGGCGCCGGAGTGCCCGCGCGCGTGGCCGGTCGCCGAGCGGCCGATCGCCAGCACGGATTCCACCAGGCCGGGGGCCAGCATGGGCCGCAGCTGGGCGGCGGGGCGGCGACGGTCGATGACTTCCAGCACCCGGCGCAGGGCGGCGTCGGCGAGGGCGCCCGCGGCGCGCATCGGCGCGGAGGTCGGCGCCTGCGGTGGTCGCCCCGTTTGGGTGGTGCGGGCCCCGCGGGGCGCACGGCGACGCGGGGAGGCGGGGGACGGCTGCCGGCACCGCCGCACGTCACTTCCGGGAGGCTCGTAGTCGACGACGGGCGTCACGGCGAAGACGGTCAAGGCGCACTCTCCAACTCGAACGGTCGCGTAAGAGCCTGCTGGAGAGTGGCAGACGCCGGTGGTCAGTGGTCATCATGGCACAGGTCGAGCGGGCGCGTATCCGCGCCGGCGGAGCCCACCCGCACCCGCGCCGAGCTCCGTCCCGGCGGGACGATTACGGTGGGCGGGTACATCAGTCCACTAAACGAACCGGGGGCGAGTTGATAAGAAGGACAACGCCGTAATGGTGGCCCGGCTGTCCCCCGCGGACGCCTCCTTCTATCGGCTAGAGAACACGGCCACCCCGATGTATGTCGGATCGCTGTCCATCCTGCAGCGACCGCGCGCCGGGTTGAGCTACGAGACGCTCCTGGCGACCGTGGAGAAGCGGCTGCCCCAGATCCCGCGCTACCGGCAGAAGGTCCGGGAGGTGGGCTTCCCGGGGGCCCGCCCGGTGTGGATCGACGACAACGACTTCGACATCACCTACCACGTGCGGCGCTCGGCCCTGCCCTCGCCGGGCAGCGATGAGCAGCTGCACGAGCTCGTCGCGCGGCTGGCCGCGCGGGCGCTGGACAAGTCGCGGCCGCTGTGGGAGATGTACCTGGTCGAGGGCCTGGCGAAAAACCGGGTCGCGCTGTACACCAAATCCCACCAGGCACTGATCAACGGCATGACCGCGCTGGAGATCGGCCATGTCATCGCCGACCGGACGCGGCGCCCGCCGCCGTTTCCCGAGGACATCTGGATACCGGAACGCGACCCCGGCAACACCCGGCTGGTCCTGGGCGCCGTCGGTGACTGGCTCGCGGGGCCGGGCACGCAGCTGCAGGCCGTCGGGTCCGCGGTGGCCGGCGCGGTCACGAACTACGGCGAGCTGCTCGACGCGGGCCGCCGCGTCGTCGACATCGCGCGCGCGGTGGCGCGGGGCAACCCGCCCAGCAGCCCGCTCAACGCCACCGTGTCGCGGCACCGGCGGTTCGCGGTCGCTCACGGCAGCCTCGAGGACTACCGCGCCGTCCGCGCGCGCTACGACTGCGACATCAACGACGTGGTGCTCGCCGTCATCGCCGGCGCGCTGGGCAACTGGCTGCTGTCCCGCGGGGTGGCGGTGTCGCCCACCGCGACGATCCGCGCGATGGCGCCGCTGTCGGTGTATGCCGACGACCACCTCGACGCGTCCGGGCCCGGCCAGACGATGAGTCAGGTCACGCCTTTCCTGGTGGATCTGCCGGTGGGGGAGGCGAATCCGGTGGTGCGGCTGTCGCAGATCGCCCACGCCACCGAGTCGAATGCCACGTCGGCCAGCCTGGTCGACGCGCAGACCATCGTCACCCTCTCGGGTTTCGCGCCGCCCACCCTGCACGCCATGGGCATCCGGGTCGCCACCAGCTTCCCGAGCTTTTCCAAGCTGACGTTCAACCTCTTGATCACCAATGCGCCGGGCGCCCAGTCGCAGATGTATATCGCGGGCACCAAACTGCTGGAGACCTACGCCGTCCCGCCGCTGTTGCCCAACCAGGCCTTGGCGATCAGCGTGACGTCCTACAACGGCATGCTGTATTTCGGGATCAACGCCGACCGCGAAGCGATGAGCGACGTCGACCTGCTGCCGGGCCTGTTGAAGCAGTCCCTCGAGGAACTTCTGGAAGCTTCCCGCTAGTTAGTCGGGGTGAAAATCGGTGCCCGGTTCTATGATTCGTAATTGTGAGCACCGCGACAAATGACGGCAAGCCGAGCGAAAGCAAATCGACCGCGCCGCCCGCACACCGAATTTCCAATGCCGTCTACGGGGCCGAATTGTTCCGGCTGCAAACGGAATTCGTGAAATTGCAGGAGTGGCTGCGGCACACCGGCGCGCGTCTGGTGATCATCTTCGAAGGCCGCGACGGGGCGGGCAAAGGCGGAACCATCAAACGCATCACCGAATACCTGAACCCCCGGGTCGCCCGCATCGCGGCGTTGCCCGCCCCGAGCGATCGCGAACGCGGCCAGTGGTACTACCAGCGCTACATCGCCCACCTGCCCGCGAAGGGCGAGATCGTGCTCTTCGACCGGTCCTGGTACAACCGCGCCGGCGTGGAGCGGGTGATGGGATTCTGCACGGCGCAGGAGTATGTGCTGTTTTTGCGGCAGACGCCGATCTTCGAGCAGATGCTGATCGACGACGGGATTCTGTTGCGCAAGTATTGGTTTTCCGTGTCCGAGGACGAACAGCTGCGCCGGTTCCGCGCGCGGCTGAATGACCCTGTCCGGCAATGGAAACTCAGCCCGATGGACATGGAATCGTTGTATCGGTGGGAGGACTATTCGCGCGCCAAGGACGAGATGATGGTGCACACCGACACCCCGATCAGCCCTTGGTATGTCGTGGAATCCGACATCAAGAAGCACGCGCGGCTGAACATGATGGCCCACCTGCTGTCGACGATCGAGTATCACGACGTGGAGCGGCCCAAGGTCAAACTGCCCAAGCACCCGGTGGTGAGCGCGAACTATCAGCGGCCGCCGCGTGAGCTGTCGAAGTACGTCGACGACCATGCGGCCACGTTGATCGAGAAGAAATGATCCAGGTTTACATCCCGGCCACCTTGGAGATGTTGCAGCAGCTGATCACCGACGGTTCCCTGTGGCCGGTCAACGGCACCGCGTTCGCGGTGACGCCGGCGTTGCGCGAGGCCTACGCGGAGGGCGACGACGACGAGCTCGCCGACGTGGCGCTGCGCGAAGCGGCGCTCGCGTCGCTGCGCCTGCTGGCCGCCCAAGAGGACCACCATGCGCAGGAAGGCCAGGCCGGTCTGCCGCCCCGGCGCGCGGTGCTGGCCGCCGAGGTCGACTGGGGTGAATCCGGGGCCAGGTACCGCCCCGATCTCGACGACGCCGTCGTCAGACTGGCCGCCCCTGTCACGATCGAACAGGTGGTCGCGGCCTACGTCGACAACGCCGCCGCCGAGCCGGACGTCACCAGGGCGATCGAGGTGATCGACGACGCCGACCTGGGCGACGAGGACGCCGAGCTGGTCGTCGGCGATGCCTTGGACCACGACCTCGCCTGGTACGCGAACCAGGAGCTGCCGTTCCTGCTCGACCTGCTGTGACCCGCCCGATGTGACGCAGTCCTGGCGCGCGCGTCTGGCTGCGCCGACGTAACCTACGGTACCGTAGCCTTTGTGAGGGGCGTCGTGAGCAGGAGTTTCGGATGAGCAAGAAATACGCGCCGATCACCGCGAATGTCGTCGACACCAAGCGCCCGGTCGTCGCCGGGGCGGACCGGCATCCCGGCTGGCACGCGCTGCGCAAACTGGCAGCCCGCATCACCACGCCGCTGCTGCCCGACGACTACCTGCGCCTGGCCAACCCACTGTGGTCCGCCCGCGAATTGCGCGGCCGCATCGTCGAGGTGCGCCGCGAGACCGAAGATTCCGCGACGCTGGTGATCAAGCCGGGCTGGGGCTTCAGCTTCGACTACCAGCCGGGCCAGTACATCGGGATCGGGCTGCTGGTCGACGGGCGCTGGCGCTGGCGGTCGTATTCGCTGACGTCGAGCCCGGCCGAGACCTCAGCCGCGCCGCGCACGGTGACCATCACCGTCAAGGCGATGCCCGAAGGCTTTTTGTCCACCCACCTGGTGGCCGGCGTGGAGCCGGGCACCATCGTGCGGCTGGCCGCGCCGCAGGGCAACTTCGTCCTGCCCGATCCGGCGCCGCCGAAGATCCTGTTCCTGACCGCGGGGTCCGGGATCACGCCGGTGATGTCGATGCTGCGAACGTTGGTGCGGCGCAACCAAATCGGTGACATCACCCACCTGCATTCGGCGCCCACCGAATCCGACGTCATGTTCGGCGCCGAGCTGGCCGCGCTGGCCGCCAACCAGCCGGGCTATCGCCTGCAGGTGCGCGAGACCCGCAGGCAGGGCCGGCTGGATCTCGGCACGCTGGACCACGAGGTGCCGGACTGGCGCGAGCGCCAGACCTGGGCGTGCGGGCCGGAGGGCATGCTCGCCGCGGCCCAGAAGGTGTGGTCGTCGGCCGGCATCGGCGCCCGGCTGCACCTGGAGCGATTCGCGGTATCCAAGGCGGCGCCCGCCGGAGCCGGCGGGACGGTCACGTTCGCGCGCAGCGGGCGCGCCGTTGCCGCGGACGCGGCGACCTCGTTGATGGACGCCGGGGAGGGCGCCGGTGTGCAGATGCCCTTCGGCTGCCGGATGGGCATCTGCCAATCGTGCGTCGTCAGCCTGGTGGACGGCCACGTCCGGGACCTGAGGACCGGCGCGGAGCACGAGCCCGGCACGCGAATCCAGACGTGTGTGTCGGCCGCCTCCGGGGATTGTGTGCTCGACATCTAAAGGCTACTCACAGGTAACCTACGCCTTCGTAGGTTACGATAACGTAGGTAAGTGACCGGACAACGACCGCAGGGAGAAGAAAGACGATGGCGATCACCGACGTCGACGTATTCGCCCATCTGACGGACGCCGACATCGAAAGCCTGGCCGTTGAGCTCGACGCCATCCGCCAGGACATCGAAGACTCACGCGGGGCGCGCGACGCCCGCTACATCCGCCGCACCATCGCCGCGCAGCGCGCGCTCGAGGTGGCCGGCCGGCTGCTGCTGGCCGCCAGTTCCCGCCGTTCGGCGTGGTGGGCCGGGACCGTCACATTGGGCGTGGCCAAGATCATCGAGAACATGGAGATCGGCCACAACGTCATGCACGGCCAGTGGGACTGGATGAACGACCCCGAGATCCACTCCTCGACGTGGGAGTGGGACATGAGCGGGTCGTCCAAGCACTGGCGCTACACCCACAACTTCGTCCATCACAAGTACACCAACATCCTCGGGATGGACGACGACGTCGGCTACGGCCTGCTGCGGGTCACCCGCGACCAGCGCTGGAAGCGCTTCAACATGTTCAACCTGCTGTACAACACCCTGCTGGCGCTCGGGTTCGAATGGGGCGTCGGCCTCCAGCACGTCGAGCTCGGCAAGATCGCCAAGAAACGTATGGACAACGACGACGCCCGGCAGCGGGTCGACGAGTTCCTGGCCAAGGCGGGCCGCCAGGTGCTCAAGGATTACGTCGCGTTCCCGGCGCTGACCGCGCTGTCGCCCGGCGCGACCTACCGGTCGACGCTGACGGCCAACGCGACCGCCAACGTGATCCGCAACGTGTGGGCCAACGCCGTCATCTTCTGCGGGCACTTCCCCGATGGCGCGGAGAAATTCACCAAGACCGACATGATCGGCGAAACCAAGGGCCAGTGGTACCTGCGCCAGATGCTCGGCAGCGCCAACTTCGAGGCCGGTCCGGCGCTGCGGTTCATGAGCGGCAACCTCTGCCACCAGATCGAGCACCACCTGTACCCCGACCTGCCCAGCAACCGGCTGCACGAGATCTCGGTGCGGGTCCGCGCGCTCTGCGACAAGTACGACCTGCCCTACACCACCGGCTCTTTCCTGCTGCAGTACGGCAAGACGTGGCGCACGCTGGCCAAGCTGTCGCTGCCGAACAAATACCTGCGCGACGACGCCGACGACGCGCCGGAGACGCGCAGCGAGCGGATGTTCGCCGAACTGGAGCCGGGTTTCGCGGGCACCGACCCGCAGACCGGCCGCCGGCGCGGGCTGAAGACCGCCATCGCGACCGTGCGTGGCTGGCGGCACGCCAAGCGCGCCAAAAGGCAAGGCGCGCAGGCGGACTCCGCCGACCTGGCGGCCTGAAGCTTCCGACCGGCCCGCGCGCCGCATCGCCTGGGCTACCCTCGACAAGGTACGAGGAGAGGTGCGCGATGCTTGCAGCGTTCGGATTCGAAGCCCTCGGTGTGGTCGTCGGCGACATGTACTTCGTCGACCCTCGCCCGCTCGAAGGTCAGGAAACCCCGGAACGGGGAGTCAGGCTGGAACTTCGCCTGATCGAGCGGGACGAACCCCGTGGCTCCATCTACGCCGGCGTCCCGATCACCTTCGCGCGCCCGGTGTGGCGGGTGGACCTGTTCGGGTCCACCGAGAGCCCGCCCGGGACGCTGGACCGGGCCCATCACCATCCCCGTTTCGACGGGTGGGAACCTGGCCGCCGGCACTTCGTCCCCGAGCTGTCCGCCGACCCGGTGGGCTGGCTGGCCGGCCAGCTGGCCGACCCCGCCGCCGTGCTGGCCCGGGCGGGCGTCGACCCGGACGAGGTTCCCGAAGCCGACAAGGCCGGGCTCGCATCGGCGGCCCCGGAGATCGTCGCCGCGGTGAAGCGCATGCTCGACGGCGTGCGGGTCGGCGAGTTAGCCCCGTCGCCACCCGAGCCGGTCGCCGCGGCCCGCACCGGCTGGCTCTGATTTCGCCCGGTGGCTGGTCCCGCGCCTTTAGTCGATGAGGTACTCCTCGGTCATTTCCGGGTCGGCGCGGAGAGGGTGCTCGAAAGTGCGAACGTTGGCGCCGTCTGCCATGCGGCGCTCCCAGTGGTCGTCCATCAGGGCGTTGACCTCCGAGATCTGATCCGGCGAGAGGTAGAACGCCTTGGCCTCGATCCGCCGGTACGCCTTGTAGAACTCTTCGGGGTGGACCGGATCGATGGCCGCCGCTTCCCGCAGCGCGGCGAGCAGGGCATCCCGCTCGCTGCGACGCATCCTGGGCCGCAGGTCCGGTAAGAGGTTGATCATGCCGTCCTCCGACACCAGCAGGATCACGGTCGGCATCCGCGCGTCTCGGGCATGAGCGAGGTACTTCACCGCGGAGTTGTACCGCGCGCCGCGGGAACGGTCACCCTCGCTGGTGGCGGTGCCGTCCAGGATGACCCCGATCGCGTGGCAATACCCGGACGGGTCGACGAGCACAGCGCCATCGATGCCGGTGACTTTTCCGACGAATTCCTGGTCCAGCCTTGTCGGTTCGATGGTCAGCGCCTGGCTTTCCAGCCGGGCTGCCTCTTCGGCGGCGCGTTCGGAGATGACAAGCATGGTTCCATGTGCGGCCCTGCTCGCCGCGGTGGCGAGGTCCCACAAAGCGCCGCCGTCGTATTGCTGGAACACCCGGCCGCAGAGGTCGTCGAGCCGTTCGGGGGGCAGTGGCTGGTCGGGCAGCCGCGCGGCTCCGAACTGCACGGTCACCAGCCGGACGCCGGCGTGGCTCAACTCCCAGATGCCGTCGCCGAGAACGACGACCTGGAAAACCGACTCGGACGTTTCGGGATAGTCCGGCCGCTGCCGTCCGAATCCGTAAACCTCGTTGCCGTCGGTGAGCAGCGACTCGCCGTGGAAGCTGCTGGTCTCCAACAGCTTTCGGAGTGTTCGGGTCTCGCTGACGGGGACCGGGGAGCGAAGCGTCACCGAGCGGTCGATGTGCTCCGAGCGCGCGTCGGCGAGTAGCAGCGATCCGACGCCCACCCGCGTTTCGTACCGTGTTGTCGACACCCGGTTCAGCCCATCGAACAAGTCGGTCCAGGTGTCGTTGCCGGCCAACACGGTGGCCGAACGGGTCAGGGCCCTGCCCGCCGACCTCGCCACATCCGCGGGGTCGTGGCCGATGCTCAGTCCCGAGCCGGCGTGCGGTTCGTACAGTGCCCGCCTGCTCAGGCGAAGGATCTCGTCAACCGCGCCATGGACGAGCGATGGCGTGACGGGGTGGCCGCCCGCCGTCGTGGTGAGCAGGTGCGGGGTGCTGTGGTGCACTCGGTCGGGCAGTCCGATCGCCGCGAACACGAGGTGCTGCTCCACGGGTGCCGGCAGTCCTACGACCAACCGCAGACCCGGTCGAAGCTTCCCCTCGAGCACCTCACCGATGGCCCTGGTGTAGGCGCGGTGGCGCAGTTCCTGGTGCCGCTTCTCCCGCACCCCCGGCGAGCTGAATTCGGTTGTGGTCTCGCCGTTTTGGCGGTAGAGCTCGGCGGCCCGGTCAAACAGGCCGTCAAAGTCGGCCGGGACGATCAGCCCGTCCTCGGGCTCCACGCACAACGGATGGCCCGACCCCTTCTTCCTCGGCAGCCCGATCAGGAAGACCGTCGGCTCGGCGGATACGCCGAGCGCCTCCAGCGAACTGCGGAGCGCGATCTCCACAGAACCCCGGAATGGGCTCTGGAAGCCCCACATGAACCGATCGATGGCATCTGGCACCCCATAATGGTGCCTACATCCGTCCCCGTCGGTCCAGGGCAAAATTCGCACCGCGAGCGTTGGTCCACGCCTTGATCGCCTTGATGGCCGGCGGCGCGGGTGTGCGTCGATTTTGGTTGCGGCGCTGAGCTGCTGCGCGCGGCCGGGTGCATGCCGGCAATGAGGTACGACTTCAGTCGCTCACTTCGACTCGGTTCGCCGCGCGAATTGCGGGGCGTGCTCGGGGAGCGGGCCGACGCCGACCGCGTAGGCGGGGATCACCGCCAGCGAGGGGATCCAGCCGAAAAGCCTTGCGGCGGCGTTGGTGATCAGGGGCGGCGGTGGCTTGATCTCGCCACGCAGGACGACCGGGATGAGGACTCGCCCTGCGGCCTGTTGCACCGCCTGGGTGATTGCCGCGGGGAGCTTCCGGCGCCGCTGGACCGCGGCCAGGTTCCGAGTGGTGAGCCGGTGGGCCAGCAGCGGGTCGGCCAGGATCCGTGCGGCGGCCACTGCGTCGGCGATCGCGAGGTTGATCCCGACCCCGCCGGCCGGGGACATGGCGTGGGCGGCGTCCCCGATGCACAACAGTCCCTTCCTGTACCAACGACGGAGCCGGTTCACCCGCACGTCGAGAACTTTGACGTCGTCCCACGATCTGAGGTTCTGCACCGAGGCCTCGGGCACCAATTCAGCTACCTGAGATCGGAAAGTGTCGAACCCGCGGGAGTGCAATTGTTGCTCACCCCCTTTGGGGAGGAAGCATCCGGCCTGGAAGTACCCTTCGCGCGGGATCAGCACCAAAGTCAGGCTGGGCGAAGTGCGCGGTGTCAGTTGAAATTTCACTTCGGTCTTGCGGTCGAGTCGAAACCACCCGACATCGAACGGCACCGGGTACTCGCGCGCGGTCAATCCGGCCTCGCGGCGCACGGTCGACGAGCGGCCGTCGCAGCCCACGGTGAGGTCGGCGCGCAACTCTGCGGGCCCGTCGGGCCCGAGGTAGCGCACCCCGGTGATGGCGTCGCCGTCGCGCAGCAACCCGGTGACCTCGGTTTGCATCCGCAACGTGAACGTGGGTTCGTCCTTGCCCGCCTCGGCGAGCAGATCGAGGAAATCCCATTGCGGCACCAGCGCGATATAGCGATGGGGCAGGCGCAGGCGGCGGAAGTCGACCAAAGTGACCTGCCGTCCGTTGATGTCGAATTCGGCCTTCTCGAACTTGCTGTGCGGCAGGGCGTCGAAGCGGTGAAACAACCCGAGTTCGTCGAGCAAGCGCAGGGTGACCGGGTGCACCGTGTCACCGCGAAAGTCGCGGAGGAAGTCGGGGTGCTTCTCGAACACGGTGACCTCGACGCCGGCTCGGGCCAGCAGCAGCCCGAGGATCATTCCGGCGGGACCACCTCCGGCGATCGCGCAGGTGGTGGATTTCGGTTCGGTCATTGTGTTCTTCGCTTCCGACGGGCTTCGACAGGGCGGATCGCGTCGCGTCGTATCACATCACGGCTGGTGATGTCCCTGCTACCACCACAGGTCTCAGCCGCATCGCCCGGATGGACGGCGGCTACCCTGAATGCTCCGCAGAGAAGACGTCGATCGCCCGCACGGGCGCCAACATCACCAGCGGGATCTGCCGACTCGTCGACCTCTGATAGGCGAGGTACGGCGGGTAGAGGTGAGTCATGTACGCCCACACCTCGTGCCGTTCCTCGCCTTCGGGCTCGCGCCAGGTCGCCTCGAATGCCTGGGTGGCGATCTGAACGCCGATCGTGTTGCTCTGTAAGACATTCAAGTACCACTCCGGGTGCGCGTCGGCGCCACCCTTGGATGCGACGATCACGATCTCGCCGCCGACGTTGCCGTAGATCAGCGGTCTGACATAGCTCTTACCCGATTTGCGCCCGACAACCTCGATCAAGCAGTGCGTGGTCAGCTTGCGGCCCCCGAGCGCGCTCAGGTCCATGATGTGGCCTCGCGTGCCGCCGGAGGTCAGGTAGCTCTCGAGGTGCTCGCTGATCCAGTCACTGCGCTCCGCTCGGATCGCGGCCGCGTCGGCGTCGCTCATGGATGACTCCTCCCGTCAACGAGGCGAGGCCGCACGACCGCGCCTCCGTCCGCTGATTTTGCCAGGCTGACCATGCAACCATGTGCCGGCACGCGGCCGCGCAAGGACGTAGCCCGTGCCATAAGGGCTGGCCGATGCCGCTGGCATCGCCGTCACCGTTGGTGTTGGTCGGATCCGTGCCGTTTCGATTTGCCAGCCGGCAGGATCCAGCTAATCTAGCTGCAGCCGCGTGAGCGTCAGGGGGCTTGGAAATCCGTAGTCCACACCGAGGAGTCAACGAATGAAGAAGCCCGCTCGACTGACCGGCCCGCTGGCCGCCGTCCTGGGTGGTGTCGCCGTCGTCACGGCCCCGCTCGCGACTGCCGACTCGGCGGATGACGCTTACCTGTCGACGCTCAAGGACAAGGGCATCACCTGGCCGAGCGGCGCCGACCCGACGATGGTCCAGATCGGGCACGCGGTGTGCACCGACTGGTCCAAAGGGATGACCTTCGAGCAAACGCTCGCCGACGCGAAGTCGGGGATGCCACAATTAGCCGACACCTCCCTCGCCAAGATCATGGGTGCGGCGACGGGGGTTTACTGCCCGCAGTACTCGAGCAAATTCGACTGACGTTGCGCCGCAACAACGCGGATTGACGCGGCGACTCAGCGCGCGGGACCGTTCGGCGCCGCGCAGAGCCGGTCCAATGCCGCCCGGCTCTCGTCGTCCGCTGCGCGGCAGATCATCAACCGCTGGTCCGTATCCTGCAGGGGCGTGAGCACTTCGAAGTGAATCGCGAGCGCGCCGACGTCAGGATGCCGCATCGCCTTGCGCCCGCGGCCATTGACCTTGACCTCGCGCTCTGACCACAATCGCGCGAATTCGTCTTCGTGGGTGGTGAATTCGGTTATGAGGTCGGTCAAGGCCCGATCATCCGGATGGGCGGCCCAGGCGGCGCGCAGGTGGGCGACCCCCTCCCGCACGACACGGTCACGGTCGACGTAATACTCGCGGATCTCAGGATGCATCAGGCACAGCCACATCGCATTGCGCTGCGACGGCGGCAGGGTGTCGAAATCCACTAGCAGCCGTGCCATCTCGCCGTTCCAGGCCAGGATGTCGAAGCGATGGTTCATCAGCATGGCCGGCAGTGGCGACAGGTCGTCGACCAGCTGCGCCAGCGGGGGCGCCGCGGCGGTCGCCGGGCTGTGGGTGTTGCGCGGGCGCCGCCGGGCCAGGTCGAAGAGGTAGGCGCGTTCCTCGGCTCCCAGGCGCAACGCTCGGGCCAGCGCCTCGATCACGTCCGCGGAAGGCCGCAGCCCGCGGCCCTGTTCCAGCCGCACGATGTAGTCGATGCTCACCCCGGCCAGTTCGGCAACCTCTTCACGGCGCAGTCCCGGCGTCCGCCGGGACCGCCGCCGCAACGGCAGGCCGAAATCACGCGGGTCCAGCCGTTCCCGTCGGGCCCTAAGGAACGCGGCCATCTCCTGTGTCGTGTCCACGGTGCGGGTAGTCACGTGCGGTCCAACGGCCGGGGTGGGACTCCTGTTCCCAGGAACTTCTTTCCCTTACCCCCTGCCGGTTGCGGTGACAGCGTCGTTGTCGAAAGCGATCACGAGCATGGGAGGACACGATGTCGCTCACCCTGGACACCTATCGGCTGCTGGGCCGCTCCGGACTCCGGGTGTCACCGCTGGCGTTGGGGGCCGCGACCTTTGGCACCGAGTGGGGCTGGGGCGCCGAGCAGGACGAGGCGCGGAAGCTTTTCGAAGTCTATGTCGAGCGCGGTGGCAACTTCATCGACACCGCCAACACCTACACGGATGGCAGCTCCGAGCGTCTGCTGGGCGAATTTGTCGCACATAACCGCGAAAGCCTGGTGCTGGCAACGAAGTACAGTACGCTACGACGGCCCCGCGATCCGAATTCCGGCGGCGCTCATCGTAAGAGCCTGTTCGCTTCGGCGGAAGCCAGCCTGCGACAGCTGAATACGGACTACATCGATCTGCTTTATCTGCATGTGTGGGACTTCACAACACCGGCCGAGGAGATCCTGCGCGGCATGGACGATCTGGTCCGGCAGGGCAAGGTCTTGTACGTGGCGATCTCCAACGCTCCGGCCTGGCAGGTTTCCCGCATGCAGACGATCGCCGATCTGCGCGGCTGGTCCCCGCTGGTCGCGCTGCAGATCGAATACAACCTGATCGAGCGGACCGGCGAGCGAGACTTGATTCCCATGGCACGCGAGATGGGGTTGGGTGTCGTTCCGTATTCGCCGCTGGCCGGTGGGGTGCTCAGCGGCAAGTACAGCCTCGACGACCTGGCCGCGGCCGGCGTCGCTTCCGGCGACGGCACCCGGAAGAGCTTCAACCTCGCGCTGGGCACGCTGACGGAGCGCAACCTTGCCGTCGCTGACGTCGTCAAGGAGGTCGCGACCGAGCTGGGTCGCCCCCCAGCCCAGGTCGCGCTGGCCTGGACCCTGCAGAACCCGGGCGTGACGGCGCCGATCATCGGTGCCCGCACCGCCGCGCAGCTCGAGGACAACCTCGGCGCCCTGGAAGTGGATTTCGACGCCGCCCAACTGGCGCGCCTCGACGAGGCCAGCGCGATCGCACCGGGTTTTCCGCACGACATACTCGCCAGCGACCACCTCCGCACGGTGACCGCCGGCGAGCTGAAGATCGAAACCCGCCGCTGAGGCCGGGTTTCCTAGGCCAAACGCTCGATGATGGTGGCGTTGGCCATGCCGCCGCCCTCGCACATGGTCTGCAGGCCGTAGCGGCCGCCGCGCTGCTCCAAAGCGTTGACCAGCGTGGTCATGATGCGAGCGCCGCTGGCGCCCAACGGGTGTCCGATCGCGATGGCGCCGCCGTTGACGTTGGTCTTGGCCAGATCGGCCCCGGTGTCGTGCGCCCAGGCGAGCACGACGGGCGCGAACGCCTCGTTCACCTCGAACAGGTCGATGTCGGCCAGCGCCAGGCCGGCACGGCGCAACACCTTTTCGGTCGCCGGGATCACTCCGGTCAGCATGTACAGTGGGTCCGATCCCACCACGGTCGCGGTGTGAATCCGGGCCAGCGGGCGCAATCCCAGCCTCTTGGCGTTATCACTGGTGGTGATCATGACCGCGGCACTACCGTCGGAGAGCGGCGAGGAGTTTCCCGGCGTGATCTCCCAATTGATTTGCGGGAAGCGCTCTTTCATGGCGTCGCTGTAGAACGCCGGCTGCAGTGCGGCCAACGTTTCCACGGTGGTGGCGGGGCGGATGATCTCGTCGGTTTCCAGCCCGGCGATCGGGATCAGCTCGTTGTCGAAGAGCCCGTCCTTGGTTGCGCGGGCCGCCCTTTCATGGCTGGCCGCGGAAAACTCGTCGAGCTCGGTGCGCGAGAAGCCCCACTTCGCCGCGATCAGTTCGGCGCTGATGCCCTGGGGCACCAGTCCTTCGGGATACCGCGCCGCCATGTCGTTGCCGAAGGGGTTGCTGCCCGGCAACACCGAGCTGCCCATCACCACGCGGCTCATCGACTCCACGCCGCCGGCGACCACCAGGTCGTACGCACCGGCGATGACGCCCTGGGCGGCGAAGCTGATGGCCTGCTGGCTGCTGCCGCACTGCCGGTCGACGGTGGTGCCGGGGACCGACTCGGGGAATCCGGCGCCCAGCAGCGCGTTGCGGGCGATGTTGACGGCCTGGTCGCCGACCTGGGTGACGGCTCCGGCGATGACGTCGTCGACCTGCGCCGCGTCGACGCCGGTGCGGGCCACCAGTTCGCGCAGGCTGTGCGCCAGCAGGTCGGCGGGCAGCACGTCGTGCAGCGCGCCGCCGGCCTTGCCCTTGCCGACAGGGGTGCGGAGGGCACCGACGATGACGGCGTCGCGGCCTTGAACCATGGCTCCTCCTCGAGTCCAACGCTAGGTATGTCTAGCTGTACCCAGGTAAACATCTAGGTACACTAAAATCAACCCAGACCAGGAGGTGATCTACGTGACATTTCTGCAGGGCGTGCTGGCGGACCGCGAGAAATGGTCGGCGGTCGGGGAGTGCGCGATCGAGAAGACCATGGCGGTGGTCGGCACCAAGTCCGCGATGCTGATCATGCGCGAGGCCTATTACGGCACCACCCGGTTCGATGACTTCGCCCGCCGGGTGGGTATCACCAAGGCGGCCACGTCGGCGCGGCTGGCCGAACTGGTCGACCTCGGGCTGCTTCAGCGGCGGCCCTACCGCGAGCCCGGGCAGCGCGGCCGCGAGGAGTACGTGCTCACCCAGGCCGGCGTCGACTTCATGCCGGTGGTGTGGGCGATGTTCGAGTGGGGTCGACGCCATCTGCCGGGCCGCAACCGCCTGCGGCTCACCCACCTTGGCTGCGGAGCCGAGGCGGGCGTTGAAATCCGTTGCGCCGAGGGGCATCTGGTGCCGCCCGGCGAGCTGGGCATGCGGCTGGCCAAGTCTGGTTGAGCGCCACCGGTCGGCGCCGAGGGTGCGCAATTGTACGCCTTTTACGGCGTGTCGCCGTACAAACGCGCACGCTCGCCCCGTTTGTCAGGTCTGGTTGAGCACCGCGAGCAGCCGGCGCGCGGCGGCGACGCGGCGGACCGCGGCCCCCGACAGCGCGTCCAGCGCGCATTCGGGGTCGGCCGGCGGCCCCATGTGCCCGCACCCGCGCGGGCAGTCGCGAATCGCCTCGGCCAGATCCGAGAAGGCCATCAGCACGTCGTCGGGCTCGATGTGGGCCAGCCCGAAGGAGCGGATCCCCGGCGTGTCGATCACCCACCCGGAGCCCTCCAGCGGGAGCGCCACCGACTGGGTCGACGTGTGCCGCCCCCTGCCGATCTCCGTCACCTCGCCGACGGCCCGATCCGCCTCGGGCACAAGGCGATTCACCAGCGTCGACTTTCCTACCCCGGAATGGCCCAGTAGCACGGTGATCTGGCCTTCGAGCAGGTCGGCCACCGCCAGCAGGGGATCGTCGACGCCCGCGGCGACCACCGTCAGGTCCAGGTCCAGGAACTGCTTGGCGAACGGCTCCGGCGGGGCGAGGTCGGTCTTGGTCAGGCACAGGATCGGGGCGAGGCCGCCGGCGTAGGCGGCGATCAGCGCCCGGTCGACCAGCCCGGTGCGCGGCGGCGGGTCGGCGAGTGCGACCACGATCAGCAGCTGGTCGGCGTTGGCCACCACCACGCGCTCGCTGGGGTCGGTGTCATCGGCGGTGCGGCGCAACACCGTTCGGCGCTCGCCGCGGCGCACGATGCGGGCCAGGGTGTCCGTCCGCCCGGACAGGTCGCCGACGAGGTCGACGTCGTCGCCGACGACGATCGGGGTGCGGCCCAGCTCGCGCGCCCGCATGGCGGTGACCCGGCGGGCGGGGTCGCCGCCCAGCACGCACCCCCAGCGCCCGCGATCGACGCTGACGACCATCGCCGCTTCGGCGTCGGCGTGCTCGGGACGCGTCTTGGTGCGCGGTCGCGTGCCCTTGCCGGAACGGACCTTGACGTCGGACTCGTCGTAGTCGCCGGGCCTCACATGCCGGGCCCCCCATCGGCCAACATGCGCGCCCACAGCTGCGGAAACTCCGGCAACGTCTTGCTGGTGGCGCCGATGTCGTCCACCTCGACCCCGGCGACCCGCAGCCCGACGATGGCGCCGGCCATCGCCATCCGATGGTCGGCGTACACGCGCCAGGTGCCCGGCCGCAGCGGCGTCGCGGTGATCACCAGGCCGTCGGGCGTTTCGGCGCAATTGCCGCCAAGGCGGTTGATCTCGGCGCTCAGCGCGGCGAGCCGATCGGTCTCGTGGCCCCGCAGGTGGGCGATGCCGGACAGGTGTGACACTGACCCGGGGGTCGCCAGCGCGGCGAGCGCCGCCACCGACGGTGTCAGCTCTCCGACGTCACGCAGGTCGACGTCAAAGCCGGGGTAGTCGGGCGCCCCCCGCACCTCCAGGTACGAATCAGTCCGTGTCACAACGGCATTCATCTTGCTCAGCACGTGCAGGATGTTGTCGGCGGGCTGCACGCTGGTCGCGGGCCAGCCGGTGATGCGCACCGTTCCCCCGGTGACCACGGCCGCTGCGAGGAACGGGACGGCGTTGGTCAGGTCGGGCTCGACCTCCCAGTGCCGGGCCGCGACCGCGCCGGCGCGCACCCGCCAGCGGTTGGGGACGGAGTCGTCGACGTCGACGCCGGCCTGCCGCAGCATCACGGTCGTCATCGCGATGTGCGGCGCCGACGGCAGTTGCGATCCGGTGTGCTCGACGGTCAGGCCCTCGGCAAAGGATGCCGCGCACAACAGCAGGCCCGACACGAACTGCGACGACGCCGAGGCATCGATCGCCACGGTCCCGCCGGCGACCGCTCCGCTGCCCTGGACGCGGAACGGGAGACCGGTGCCGTCGATCTTCACGCCGAGGCCGCGCAGCGCGTCCAGCAGCGGCGCGATGGGCCGGGCCCGCGCTTGCTCGTCGCCGTCGAACTCCACGACCGTGTCGGCGAGCGCCGCCAACGGCGGCACGAAACGCAGGACCGTGCCGGCCAGGCCGCAGTCCACGCGGGCGCCGGGGTCGGGTGAGATTTCGCCGCTGACGGTCAGGTCGGGTCCGGCCCCGTCGACGCGCAGGCCCAGGGTGCGCAGGGCCCCGATCATGAGGTCGGTGTCCCGGCTGCGCAGCGCCCCGGTGATGGTGGAGGTGCCACCGCCCTGCGCGGCCGCGAGCGCCGCCAGCACCAGGGCGCGGTTGGTTTGCGACTTCGAGCCCGCGACGGTCACGGTCGCGTGCACCGGTGCGGTGGCCTGTGGGGCGGTCCATGCGGTCACCGGTACATCATCGCTTGTTACCGCGTTCTGCAACCAATGGGAGTTGTGGCTCTGGCACCCACAGAAGGCTCTGCCACCATGGAGCTATGTGTGGGCGGTTTGCGGTGACCACGGATCCGGCGAAGCTGGCGGAGAAGATCAAGGCGATCGACGAGGCGACCGGAACCGCGCCCAACGCCGGTGAGCCGAACTTCAACGTCGCACCGACAACGACGATCGCGACCGTGGTCACCCGGCATACCGAGCCCGACGACGACCCCACCCGCCGCGTCCGGCTCATGCGCTGGGGCCTGATCCCGCCCTGGGCCAAGGCCGACGCTGACGGCGCACCCGAGGGTAAGGGCCCGCTGCTGATCAACGCCCGCGCCGACAAGGTCACCAGCTCGCCCGCCTTCCGCTCGAGCGCCAAGTCGAAGCGGTGCCTGATACCGATGGACGGCTACTACGAATGGCGCGTCAATCCCGACGTCGACGGCAAGAAATCCCGGAAGACGCCGTTCTTCATGTACCGCGAGGATGGCGAGCCGCTGTTCATGGCCGGGCTCTGGTCGGTGTGGAAGCCCAAAGACCAGAAAGACGCTCAGCCGCTGCTGAGTTGCACGATCATCACCACCGACGCGCCGGGTGAGCTCGCCGAAATCCACGACCGGATGCCGCTGGTGGTTGCGGAACGGGATTGGGACCGCTGGCTGAACCCCGACGCCCCGGTCGACGAGGAGCTGCTCGCCCGGACACCCGACGTGCACGGCATCCGGATGCGCGAGGTGTCGACACTGGTCAACAACGTGCGCAATAACGGCCCGGAGCTGCTCGAGCCGGTCGGCGAGCAGTCGGAGCAGATGAAGCTGCTGTAGCGCTGATCGCTATGCCGCGTCGGGGCTGTGGTCTTCGTCTTCCTCGTCCCCGTCGTTGTGGAGGAGTTTTTCGGGGTGCCAGTAGGTGTTGGTTCTTGGTTGGCCGCGGTCGAGGTGGGGCGGGGGGATCCATTCGGTGTCGCCGTGTGTGTTTTTGCGGGTGGTCCAGCCGTCGGGCTGGATGATGCGGTGTTGGGTGCCGCAGCCCAGGGTGAGGTTGTTGATGTCGGTGGCGCGGCAGACGGCGTAGCCGATGACGTGGTGGACTTCGCAGTAGTAGCCGGGCACGGTGCAGCCGGGGGCGCTGCAGCCGCGGTCTTTGGCATAGAGGACGAGTCGTTGGGCCGGGGAGGCCAGGCGTTTGGTGTGATACAGCGCCAAGGGTTTGCCGTGGTCGAAGATGGCCAGGTAGTGCCGCGCGTGGCGGGACAGGCGGATGACGTCGCTCATGGGCAGCAGGGTGCCTCCGCCGGTCAGGGCGCTCCCGGCGGCGGCTTCGAGTTCAGCCAGGGTGGTGGTGGCGATGATCGAGACGGGCAGGCCGTTGTGCTGGCCCAGGTTGCCGGACATCAGCAGGGCGCGCAGCGCGGTGAGCAGCGCGTCGTGTTGGCGTTGGGCGCAGCTGCGGGTGTCGTTTTCGATGGCCTGTTGGCTCGGTGTGCCGTCCACGCACGGGGTGTCGTCGAGGGGGTTGCACATGCCGGGCGCGGCCAGCTTGGCCAGTACGGCTTCCAGCGTGGCGCGCAGTTCGGGGGTCAGCCAGCCGTGGAGTTCGGACATGCCGTCGGCGTGCTGGTTGCCCAACGTCAGCCCGCGGCGCCGCGCGCGGTCGTTGTCGGTGTAGGTGCCGTCGGGGTTGAGGCAGTCGGCCAGGGTTTCGGCCAGGGCGGCCAGTTGTTCGGGCCGGTACCGGGTGCCCTCTTTGGCCAGGCGGGCTTCGACGTGGCCGCGGGTGGCGGTGTCGATCCAGCCGGGCAGGCGGTGAAAGAATTTGCGGATCACCGCCACCTGCTCGGGACCGAGCGTGCCGTGGCGTTGGGCGGCGGCGGTGGCCGGCAGCACCGGCGGCAAGGGTTCGCCGGTCAGGCCGTGGCGTGGGCCCAGGTCGGCGGCCTGTTTGACCCGCCGCGCGGCTTCGGCGCGGCTGACCAGGGTGGCCTCGGCCAGCGCGTGCGACAGTGTGCCGCCCAACTCCGCGGGGCTGGCCTGGCGGCCCACGGCGTTGATCAGCGGGTGCTCCAGGGCCGGGATGCGCCGGCGCATCTTTTCGAAGCGCTCCAGCAACCCCAGCTGCTCGCGGGTGGTCAACGCCGTGCAGTCGAACCCGGCGACCGTGTCGAAGGCGGCATCCATCGCATCCAGCGCCGCCGTCAGCGCCTCGCGATCAACACCACCAGCCATAGCCCCGAAACTATTCGAGCCCACCGACAAAAACGGCTGACGTGAGACCACTGAAACCAAAGTGGCCCAAGTGAATTGGATTTTGTCTCCCCGGTGCAACTTTCGGCGCATCTTTGTCGCTCGGCGACGGATCCATGCATGCCAACGCGACCTAGGATGCGTGTGTGGCCGGCACCTACACCTACACGTTCGAGGACATCCAGAACCGCCCGGTGGCGGTGATCGGCGCGGGAACGCTGGGCCGCCGCATAGCGCTGATGTTCGCCAGCCGGGGCGGAACGGTCCGGATCTTCGCGCCCCGCGCCGAACAGCGCGCCGCCGCGATCCAATACGTGACCGAGACGCTGCCGAAGGTGTTGGCGCAGCGGGGTTTTGGTGACGTGGGCGGTGCGATCGGCGCGGGGTCGCTCGAAGAGGCATTGGATGACGCCTGGCTCGTCGTCGAATCCGTCCCCGAGAAGCTCGAGATCAAAAGGGCGACATGGGACCAGATCGACCAAGCGGCCCCGCCCGACACCATCTTCGGCACCAATTCGTCGTCGTACCCGTCGCGCCTGATGGCCGGCAGCGTGCGGGACAAGTCGCGCCTCTGCAACACCCACTTCTACATGCCGCCGGAGGCCAACGCCGTCGACCTGATGTCGGACGGTGAGACCGACCGTGGGCTGCTCGACACGCTGCTGACGGTGCTGCCCGAGTTCGGCGTCTTTCCCTTCGAGGCGCGCAAGGAGTGCACCGGCTTCATCTTCAATCGGGTCTGGGCGGCGATCAAGCGTGAGTGTCTGGCCGTGGTTGCGGAGGGCGTGGCCCGCCCGGAGGACGTCGACGGGATGTTCAAGGTCAACTGGGGGGTGCCGGCCGGGCCGTTCCAGATGATGGATCTCGTCGGCCTCGACGTCGTTCTGGACATCGAAAACCACTACGCCGAGGAGTTCCCGCACCTACCGGAACACGTGCGGGAGCTGCTGCAGAGCTATGTCGACGCCGGCAAGCTCGGCGTCAAGACCGGCCAGGGCTTCTACACGTATTGACCTGGCACTCAGTTGCTCAGGACCAAACGCCACATACCGGCGGCCGTGCGGTCCGGGACACGCCAGAAGTTGTTCCAGTTTCCCTGCGTCGGTGTCGGCCGGTCCATTCCATCGTCGCGAGTCGACGAAGAATGCCGCCGCGTTTGTCGACCGGCGATGGCGGCGGCGATCAGGCGACGGTGCGGAGGTAGCCGAGGGCATGTGCGGCCGCGTTCGCGCCGCACATGCCGTGGGCGCCGGGCCCGGGCGGGGTGGCGGCCGAGCAGATGTACATGCCCGGCACCCCAATGGTGTAGGGCGACAGGGTTATCCGCGGCCCGAACGTCAACTGGCGGATGTCCTTGGCTCCGGTCATGATGTCGCCGCCGACGAAGTTGGGGTTGTAGGCGTCCATCTGCGTCGTCGGGCGCACCGCGAGGCCGACGACGCGGTCGCGGAAACCCGGGGCGAACCGCTCGATCTGCGCGACGATCGCCTCGGTGGCGTCGCCGGCATAGCCGTTGGGCACGTGCGCGTAGCTCCACACGGGATGCGTATCGCCCACCGAGCGCTGCGGATCGGCCAGGTACTGCTGACCCACCAACACGAACGGGCGCTCCGGCATCCGTCCGGCATGGATCTCCCGCTCGGTCGCGGCCAGCTCGGAGTAGGTCCCGGCCAGGTGCACCGTGCCCGCCCGATGCGCGTCGGCGTTGGTCCACGGCACGCCGCCCTCGACGGCGAAGTCGACCTTGAACGCGCCGGGGCCACGGCGAAACCGCCTGAAGGAGCGCGAGATCCGGCGTGGAAGACGATCACCCACGATCGCCGCGATGGCCTCCGGCGCCAGGTCGAACATCGTGACGTCAGCCGGCGGCAGCTGCGACGCCGCCTGAACCCGGACGCCCGTCGCGATCTTGCCGCCCAGGTCGGTCAGCAGCGCCACCATCGCGTTGGTGATCGCCTGCGACCCACCCTCGGCGACCGCCCAGCCGTGCCGGTGGCCGGCGGCGATGATGCCCATCCCGATGGCCGAGGTCATCGGGTAGTGCAGCGGCCGAAAAGTATGGGCCGCAACGCCGCCGAACAACGCCCGCCCCTCTTCGGTGCGGAAGAACCGGGCGAACGTCGACCCGGGAAGCACGGTCGGGGCGCCGAACCGGGCCAGCATCAGCGGATGACGCGGGATCCGCAGCAGGGGCCGCATGATGTCCTCGCTCAGCGCGTCGAAGCGGGAAGCCGAGTAGCCGAACGCCAGCCTCCATCGCGATCCGTCGCGGCCGAGACCGGCCGCGGTCCGCGCCACCGAGCGGTGCAGGACGCCGGCACCGCCACCGTCGAGGGGGTGCACGCAATCGATCGCGGGCCACCGCCAGGTGAGGCCGTAGCGCTCCAGCCCGAAACGGCTCAGGAACGGTGAGCCGACGGCCATCGGGTGGATCGCCGAGCAGTGGTCGTGCAGCAGACCCGGGACGATCGCCTCGCTGCTGCGCGCACCGCCGCCCACCTCGTCGGCGGCCTCGAGCACGGTGACCTGCACGCCCTCGGCCGCCAGGCAGATGGCGGCGGCGAGCCCGTTGGGGCCGCCGCCCACCACCAGCGCGGTTGTCATGTCAGTGAGCCCGCCTTGACCGCCGCCGTGCCCAGCAGCGACCAACCGACCTGAAGCGGGATAGGGCCGTTGGGCAGCCACGGTTGCTCGGCGACGGCGTCGGCCACCTTCCATGTCCCCCGCTCAACGACCCCGAGCGCCGCGTCGATCAGCTTGTAGTGCTGCACGCCGCTGCCGAACGCCTCGGACTCGACCCAGGCGATGACGCACTCGCCCGGCTCGAACGCGGCTTCGCTCTGCGCGGCACGGATCAAGTCTTCATTGTGCAGGTGCCCATCGCCGAAATTGAAGCCGATGAGGGAATTGCACACGAACTCACCCTCGCGCACGATGCGGGCGTCGACGTCGGGCAGGTGGGTCAACAGCAGCGAGAACAAGCCGCGCCCCTGGCTGTGCATGCTGCGCCAGGCGATCGTCTTCTGCATGGTGACCTCTGCCCACTTCGGCTCGTAGCCGGCGGCGATGAACTGGTCGATCTGGTTGGCAGCGGTGCGGGTCACCCGGTTCAGTTTCTGCTCGGCGCCCGGCGTGAAGGCCCACATCGCCGAGGCCCAGTTGCCCGCGTACTGGCGCATCGACGGCAGGAAGGACACCTTGTCCGGCCGCAGGTTGCCCAGCACCGGGTAGAACACCAGGATGGCGGCGATCACCGGGGCGAGCCACGGTGGCGTCATGTCCCACGGGGCATAGCCGTTCCAGGTGGGGAACCCGAGGAACAGGAACACCGCGGTGTAGCCGAACACGACGTTCCATTCCAGCGGAACGGCCAGCGGGAACGTCGAAATGATGAACAGGTGGAATCCCACCATCAGCAGCGCCGCCGCCAGCGTCAGCCACTTGTTGGTGGAGAACAACAGGACGAGCGGGGCGACGATCTCGACCGTGGTGCCGTTGACGTGCGCCATGAACTTCGCCACCCGCGACGGCCGCATGTCGCGCCCGAAGTCGCGGTAGTGTGCCCGGCGCACCCGGGTGGGCAGGTAGATCGTGTTGCTGACCATCGGCGGGATGACGTTGGCGAAGTGCTTACCGAATTTCGAGAAGCCGGCCCCGATCCACACCACCACGATCACCAGCTTCAGCGCGATGATCATGTTGACGAAAGGCAACGCGGCGAACACGACCAGAACCGGCAGATACTGTTCCCCTCGGGCGGCCAGGAAAACGGTCTTGTCGCGCAGCCCGATCAGCACCAGCAGCGCGATCGGCGCGACCAACAGGGCCGGGTTCACGAGGCCGGAGGTGTTGTGCGGCAGAGCTTTTGACAACGATTCGCTGTGCACACCGGGTGATAGCAGCGCGACGGCCAGGGTGACCAACAGCGCCAGGTACACCGCGATGTCGAACCAGGTCCGCCGGTCACCTCGCGTGAACGGCACCCACTTCCACGGCCGCAGCCGGATGGTGCCGGGCCGGGCCCAGAACAGAATGCCGCCGGTCATCGGCTTGACCTTGCCGGCCAACGGACCCCAGGAGCCGGCCACGCCGATGGCCTCGAGTAGCACCGTCCACAGGATCACCTTCTGGTAGACGATCGGTTGGTTCCACCACTGCGTGACATGCCAGAAGGCCGGCAGCCCCGAGGTCGCCGTCGCGACCGTGATGCCGCCGATCGCGAAGAAAACGACCAGCTTGAGGATGTAGATGGTGTGCACCATCTTGGGCGAGCCGAAGCCCTTTTCGCCCCAATCGAGGGCGAGGATCCGCATCCGCTCCATCAGTGGCTTCTGCAGGAAGGTGTCCGGGTCGACCGCGGCGAGATCTGGCTGTTTGAATCCCATTTCCTTCGCTCCTTCGGCTTCGGGAGTAACCGTGGCGACAAAGCTAGGCGCGGAGTGCGGCGCGACACAGTCGCGAAGCGACAAAACCGCTCACCGCAGTTATCGCCAGAAGACAACGTCGGCGTCTAACGTCATTGAGGTGAAGAAATCGCACGTCGACGCCCCGGACGCCGACGTGGGGGTGCGGGGTTACGTCGCCGAGGTCGCCGGCCGACTGCACCGCAGATTGGCCGACGTGACGTCGGAGATTCATCGCGCGCTCGAGGAACAGATCCCGGATCTGCCCCGCGAGCCGCGGATCACGGAGTTGCTCGGTGCCAGCGTCGAGGGAAACGTCGACACGATGCTGCACGCGCTGCGCTACGACATCGCGGTCGAGCGCGTTGAGGCGCCGACCGCGGCGCTCGAGTATGCCCGCCGGCTGGCGCAACACGGGGTGCCGGTCAACGCGTTGGTGCGTGCCTACCGGCTCGGTCAGCGCCGGATGAACGAGCTGGTATTCGCCGAGCTGCACGCGGTCGACATCCCCGATTCGGCGCGGGTGGCGGTGATCGAGGCGATGAGCGCCGCGATGTTCGCCTACATCGACTGGATGTCGCAACAGGTCGTGGCGGTGTACGAAGAAGAGCGCGAACGATGGCTGGACAACCAGAACAGCCTTCGCGGTATGCGGGTGCGTGAAGTGTTGTCGTCCAACAGGGTTGTCGACATCGACGCGGCCACCACGGTGATCCGTTATCCGCTGCGGTGGCACCACGTGGGCCTGATCATGTGGTACCCGGATCAGGGCGACGCGGGCGACGAACTCACGCGGCTGCAACGGTTCATGCGCGATCTGGCCGACGCGGTCGCCGCCGATGCGGGGCCGCTTTTCGTCCCCGCCGACCAAAGCTGCGCGTGGGCGTGGCTGCCCTTCCGCGCCGCGGCCGCCGACATCGTCGAGAAGGTCCGGCGCTTCGCCCTGGGCCGGTCGGATTCGCCGAATGTCGCGATTGGAACGACGGGGGCCGGCGTCGAGGGCTTTCGCCGCTCCCACCGTGCGGCGGTCGAGGCCCGCGGCGTCGCGATGGTCGCCCAGCGGACGGCCTCGTCGGGTCCGGCGGTGATCGCCGCGGCCGATCCGGGCCTCTCCGTCGTGGCCCGCCTGGGCGGCGACGTGGCGGGCACCCGGGAATGGGTGGCGAGCGTGCTCGGCGACCTCGCGAGCGAAAGCGACAACGACGCGCGGCTACGGGAGACTTTGCGGATATTTCTGGGCTGCGGTTCCAGTTACAAATTGGCCGCCGAGGAGCTCAACATGCACTTCAACTCGGTGAAATACCGAGTGGGCCGGGCCGTCGCCCGGCGCGGACGGGAGATCGGCGCTGACCGGCTCGATGTGGAACTGGCGTTGCAAGCATGCCACTGGTACGGGAGCGCGGTGCTGCAGCCCAAATGAGCCGGCCGGCGGCATCACCCCGCGGCGGGAATGGCGACGCGACGGGAGACCAGGAGCCGCGGGAGGCGCACCCTCGACACCGCGCGCAGTGGCCGCGCCGAGCGCCAATCGCGCAGAAAATGGACCGCATGGATGGTCGCCGGAATCAGGACGGGCGTGAAGACGCCCATGACGTAGATCATGATCACGAGCATCGATTCAAACATCATCAACCTGCGCTTCCTCGCTGAGTGGAATCGAATTGGTTGTGGCGGTTGCGAATTGGTCTAGCCAGGATCGATTCGGCGGTTCGTCGCAGAACGTAGCGGCGCCGCTCCGGTGCGGCGATGTCGCGGGACGACGAAGTTGCGACGCGTTGTTGTCTTCGGGCGACAAATGGATGCGGCGCTGATCCGTTATCGCTGAGCGGGGCGCATTGTTGGCCATGACATTGCGCGTTGCCGAATTGTGTCCAAAAGGCCCTATACGTTTGCCACCGAGAAGGCAAATCATATTTACATGACAACTACCGAGAACACTGTTTTCGAGCGTCCGCTGCAGCAGTTGGCACGTAGCGCGTGGCAATTGACTCTGTTTATCGGCATCGTGGCCATCGCACTCGGTGTCATTGTGTTGGCCTGGCCGGGCAAGACCCTGTTCGTGGCCGGCGTGCTGTTCGGTATCTACCTGGTGGTGTCCGGGATCGGCTACATGTTCGCCGCTTTCGGAACCCACATCGGGGCCGCGATGCGGGTGTTGGCCTTCCTCACCGGCGCCGTGTCGGTGGTGCTCGGCGTCTTCTGTTTCCGCGACAAATTCGAGGCGGTCTGGCTGCTGGCCCTGTGGATCGGCATCAGCTGGGTGTTCCGCGGGATGACGCTGCTCGCCGCGGCGCTGTCCTTCGATCACCTGCCCGGTCGCGGCTGGCAGATACTCTCCGGCATCATCATCGTCGCCGGCGGCGTGGTGCTGATCATCTACCCGATGGATTCGATCGCGGTCCTGACCCTGGTCGCCGGTTGCTGGCTGATCGCGATAGGCATCGTGGACATCGTCAGCGGGTTCCAGGTTCGCCACCAGGCGAAGCAGGTGGCGCAATCGGTCGGGGCCCGTTAGGGCAGGCGCCGCTCCACCTCGAGCGCCAGGCACAGCTCGGCGAGATCCCTTGGCCGCGAGAGTGATCGGCCGGTCAGCTCCTCGATGCGGCGCAGCCGGTGCCGCACCGTGTTGGGGTGGCAGAAGATCTTCGCCGCGGTGTCGTTGGCCGAGCCGCCCGCCTCTACCCAGGCCAGGAACGTGTCGAGCAGGATGGCACGTTCCTCGGCGGGCAGCTCGTCGAGGCGCGACAGCACCAGGTTCTTGATCTTCGCCATCACCTCGGGCGCGCTGACCGCCGCGACGGCCAGGGGGGTGTCGTCGAACAACGAAACCAGCGACTCGCCGGAGGGCTTGCCGGTGACCGCGAGCCTGGCCAGTCGCAATGCCTCGCTGGTCTCGGCCAGATCGCGAAACGTCGGGCTGATGCCGACCCGCGCCGTCGCGGCCTCACCCAGCACCTCGACGAGGATGTCCATGCCGGCGGCCGTCCGCGGCCCGCGCAGGTGGACGATGCCCACCTGCAGGTCGGGCAACAGCCGCCACGCGGACCGAATGTCCCTTGCCGACAGCTTGTTTTCGATCGCCGGCAACCCCAGCCGCCCGATCGCGGGCAGCTCGGCGGCCACCACGACGTAGGGTCCGGAGGTGGGCAGCCGAAGTAAATCGGCTGCCTCCCAAAGGCTTTGCCGGTCGGTGATCCGGTGAGCCAGCAGCGCCTCGACCAACGCCGATCGCTCTTCCTCGCGCTCGATGATCTGCGTGGTCAGCTGCTGGCGGTAGGCGCTGGCCATCGCCTGGGTGAACGTCTCCTGGGCAAAGAAGATCCGCGCGGTGGCGTCCAGTATGGCGTCGGTGGGTATGCTCGCGGCGCGGGCGACGGCGAGGGTCTCCTCCCACACGAACCGAAACCCGATGCGGTAGGCGGTCATCACCGCCGGCAGCGGCACCCCGGCGATCGCACGCTCGGTGCCGGTGCGCTCGGCGGGCGAGACGTCGACATCGGCGCCGCGGGTGAGCGAGTCGAAGATGAACGCCACGTTCGCCGCACAGCTTTCGGCGACCTGTTCCTTGGTGACGACCGTGCCGTCGCGGTAGGCGTCGATTTCACGGCAGAGCAGGTCGGCCATCGCTCGTCCCAGTTTCGGGGCGCGGGACGTCATCAGCTTGCTGAGCTCCACGACGTGCGGGTCCGCCGCCGCATCAGGTCGGACGCCGCGGTGCTCCGATGCCACGCCCATACCGCAAACCTTAAGCCCCGGGACCGCCGAATGTGACCGCTCACACCGAACGGGGTCGGCTGTTGTTTGCGCGAACATTGTGGCCAGGGGTGCCCTGGATCACGCTTGAAGCACGCACCATTGGCACGTCCCGGAGGCATCCCATGACCGCTCTGAGCGCCGATCTCGCCGCGTCGAAGAATCGTCACCCACGACGCGTGGCGCTGCGGTGCGGCGACCTGCAGCTCACCTACGCCGAATTCGACGACGCGGCGGCCCGGGTGGCGACGCTGCTGGAGCGGGCGGGGATCGAGCCGGGCGACCGGGTGGGCGTGATGCTGCCCAACACGCCCGCCTTCGCCATCGCCTTCTACGGCATCGCCTATCGCGGCGCCGTCGCCGTACCGATGAATCCCCTGCTCAAGGCCCGCGAGATCGCCTATTACCTGTCCAACAGCGGCGCCAAGGCCATGTTCGCGACGCCGGCCTTCGCCGAGGAGGTCACCGCCGGGGCGGCCGGGACCGGGGTGCAGTGCTGGCTCGTTGACGACGCCGGGCTGGCCGACCTCATCGCCGACCTGCCCGCCCAGGGCTCCCCGGTACCGCGCGACGACGAGGACGTCGCGGTCATCCTGCACACCTCCGGGACCACCGGTAAGCCCAAGGGCGCCATGCTCACCCACGGCAATCTCCGGCGCAACGCCGACGTCAGCGTCCGCACCCTGATCGACACCGGGCCGGACGACGTGGTGATGGGCTGCCTGCCGCTGTTTCACGTCTTCGGCCTGACCTGTGGCCTCAACGGCGCCGTCCGCGCCGGCGCGACGTTGACGCTGATCCCGCGGTTCGACCCGCACAAGGCGCTCGAGGTGATCGAGCGCGACGCCGTCACCGTCTTCCAGGGCGTGCCGACGATGTATTCGGCACTGCTGGCCGTGGCGGCCGACGCCGCGCCGGGGGCGGCGCGCAGCCTGCGGATCTGCGTCTCCGGCGGCGCGGCGCTGCCGGTCCAGGTGCTCACCGACTTCGAAAAGGCGTTCGGCTGCCCGGTTCTCGAGGGGTACGGGCTCTCCGAGAGCTCCCCGGTGGCGGCGTTCAATCACCCGAACCGGCCGCGCAAGGCCGGTTCGATCGGGACCCCGATCGAGGGTGTCGAGATGCGGGTGGTCGACCTCGACGGCGTCGAGGTGCCGCAGGGGCAGGCGGGCGAGGTGCAGATCCGCGGCCACAACGTGATGAAGGGCTACTGGAACCTGCCGGAGGCCACCGCGACCACCATCACCGCCGACGGCTGGCTGAACACCGGCGACGTCGGCCGGGTCGACGAGGACGGCTACTTCTACATCGTCGACCGGACCAAGGACATGATCATCCGCGGCGGGTACAACGTCTATCCCCGCGAGATCGAGGAGGTGCTCTACGAGCATCCGGCGGTGGCCGAAGCCGCCGTCGTCGGCGTCCCGCACGATTCCCTCGGCGAGGAGGTCGGCGCCGCCGTCGCGCTCAAGGAGGGCGCGGCCGTCGAGCCCGAAGAGTTGGTCGAGTACGTCAAGGCGCGGGTGGCCGCCTACAAATACCCGCGCCTGGTGTGGCTCCTCGACACCTTGCCCAAGGGACCCACCGGCAAGGTCCTCAAGCGCGAAATCACCGTTCCGACAACCGAAAGCACGCGATAACCATGGTTACCCAAACCGCGAAAGCCGACGAGCTGGCCGCACCCCTCGACCTGCTGCTGAGCAGTGCCACCAAACCGTTTGCCAGCCGGATGATGCCGGACGCCACCTGGGCCCGCTTCGGCGCCAACCTCGCGCAGCGTCCCGGCGCGGTGGCCGGCCGGGCCGCCGCCCTCACCCGCGAACTCGGCGCCATCGCGGCCGGCAACTCGCACCGCGTGCCGGCCCGGGCCGACAAGCGCTTCAGCGACACCGCCTGGCAGGACAATCCATTGCTGCACCGGATCATGCAGGCCTATCTGGCGACCGCCGAGGCCGCCGAGGGGCTGCTCGCCGAAGCCGAGCTGGATTGGCGCGACAATCAGCGGATGCAGTTCGTCGTCGACAACCTCGTCGAGGGCCTGGCGCCCAGCAACAACCCGCTGATCAGCCCGCTCGGCTGGAAGGCGATGATCGACACCGGCGGCCTGAGCGCCGTCCGGGGCGTCAAAGCCTTTGCGCGGGACATGCTTTCGAAGCCCCGGGTCCCCGCAATGGTGGAGCCGGACGCCTTCGCGGTGGGCGAGACCCTGGCGGTCACCAAGGGGGCGGTCGTGCTGCAGACCTCGATGTTCGAGCTGATCCAGTACGCCCCGCAGACACCGAAGGTCAATGCGATCCCATTGTTGATGGTGCCGCCGGTGATCAACAAGTTCTACATCATGGACATCGCACCCGGGCGCAGCATGATCGAGTACTTCGTGCAGCAGGGCCAGCAGGTCTTCGCCATCTCCTGGCGCAATCCGCAAAAGCGGCACCGGGATTGGGGCTTCGACGCGTACGGCGCCGCGATCGTCGAGGCGATGGACGCGGTGCAGAAGATCGCCGGGACGGACAGCACCCATCTGTTGGCCACCTGCTCGGGCGGAATCCTGGCCGCGATGACGGCGGCGCACCTGGCTGACATCGGCGAGGGTGACCGGGTGGCCGGCCTGAACCTGTCGGTCACCGTGCTGGACGAGACGCGCGCCGGTTTCGCGGCCGCCATGATGAGCGATCGCGGCGCCCAGGCGGCGATCCGCGTCTCGGGCCGCAAGGGCTATCTCGACGGGCGCGACATGGCGGAGATGTTCGCCTGGCTGCGGCCCACCGATCTGGTCTGGCGGTACTGGGTGAACAACTACGTGCAGGGCCGCAAGCCCGCCGCGTTCGACGTGTTGTTCTGGAATGCCGACACCACCCGGATGACCGCCGCATTGCACCGCGACATGATTTTGATGGCGCAACGCAACGCCCTCGTCACCCCTGGCGCGCTCACCATGCTGGACAGCCCGGTCGACCTGGGGAAGGTCACCGCCGACGCGTACGTCGTCGGAGGCGTCGCCGATCACATCTCACCGTGGCAGGCGACCTATCGCAGCGCCCGACTGCTCGGCAGCAAGGACAACCGCTACGTGCTGTCCACCAGCGGCCACATCGCGGCGTTGGTCAACCCGCCGGGCAACCCGAAGGCGTCCTACCGCACCGGACCGGTCGACGCCGAGGATCCGCAACAGTGGCTGGAGTCGTCGACGCAGTCGAGCGACTCCTGGTGGCCGGACTACGTCGGGTGGCTCGACGAGCGCAGCGGCCCGAAGGTCGATGCTCCGAAAGCGCTCGGCGGCGAGGGGCTTCCGCCACTTGGGCCGGCCCCCGGCGGTTATGTGATGGAGAAGTGAGCAAGCGTGGCGCACCGCAGAGGCGCCTGCGCGTGGTAACGCCGAGCACGATCGGCGAGGAGCGCTACGTCAGTGCCGGCGGGCAGCGGATCCGGGTGAACGTGCGCGAAGGCACGGGCGTGCCGCTGGTGCTGTGCAACGGCATCGGGGCGAGCCTGGAGGTACTCGATCCGCTGGTCGAGCAGCTGCCGATGACCGTGGTCAGGTTCGACGTGCCGGGCACCGGGGGATCGCCGACGTCGCCGCTGCCGTATGGGTTTCCCTACCTGGCCTGGGTTTTGGGCCGGGTGCTGTCCAAGCTCGACATCGGCGTGGTGGACATCTTCGGGCTGTCGTGGGGCGGCGCGCTGGCGCAGCAGTTCGCCTTCCAGAATCCGCGTCGTTGCCGGCGGATGGTGTTGGTGGCGACCGGCACCGGCGTGCTCATGGTGCCTGCCCGCTTATCGGTGCTGTCGAAAATGATTACCCCGCGCCGGTTTTCGGATCCCGACTACGCCGCTTCGATCGCCGGTGACCTCTACGGCGGTACCGTGCGCGCCCACGGCGAAGACGTGGCGCGCCTGTTCGTGCGGCAGTTGCACGCCGGGTCGAAGCTCGGCTACCTGCACCAACTGCTCGCGGGCTCGGTGTGGACCAGCCTGTTCGCGCTGCCCGCGGTGCGGCAGGAGACGCTGATCGTCTCGGGCACCGACGACCCGATCATCCCGGTGGTCAACGCCCACATCCTGCACCGGCTGCTGCCCCATGCGATTCTCTACCTGCATTCGGGCGGCCACATCGACATCGTGCACAACGCGACCGAACTCGCCCCCGTCATCGAGGGCTTTCTCAGCGAGGCGGGCGACCGAGCCTGAGCAGCGGGGCGTTCCGCGCGCTTCGAGCGTAACCGCACTGCGAAAATCCGCCCGGAAAACCGCAGCCCGGTTACGCTCGCGGGCTCAGGACGCGATGTCGGCGGTGATCGCGGCGGTGAGCCGGATCAGATCCTGCGGCGCGACACCGACGTCCCAGCCGCGCCTTCCCGCGCTGCAGTACACCCGCTCCCAGTCGAGGGCGCCGGCGTCGATGACCGTGGGCAGCGCCCGGCGCTGCCCGAACGGCGAAATGGCGCCTACGACGTAGCCGGTGGCCCGCTGGGCGGCCGCCGGTTCGGCCATGCTCGCCTTGGCGACACCCAGCGCGGCGGCGGCCGCCTTCAGCGACAGCCGGGCCGGTGCCGGCAGCACCGCGACCGCCAGCCCGCCAGGCACCGCCATGACCAGGGTCTTGTAGATCTGCCCCGGCGCGATCCCGTGCGCTTCGGTCAGCGCGTGCACCGCCTCGGCGCCGTACGACGCTTCGCGGGGATCGTGGGAGAATCTGACGACCTCGTGCGCAACGCCGGCCTGCACCAGTGCGGCGATCGCCGGCGTGGCGGCACCGGCCACGACTACGTCCCATGGTCGTGACCCGCTGCGCCCGGCTGCGCCGCGCTTGCGATCACGACTACGTCCCATGGTCGTGACCCGCTGCGCCTGGCTGCGCCGCGCTTGCGATCACGACTACGGACCCGTGTACCCCGGCGGGTTGACGCCGTCCACCCAGAAGTCGACGCCGAGCTGCGAACCCGGTACGCAGTTGTACACCGACAGGTCGGTGACGCCCGATTCCACCAGCACGTCTTCGCACAGCAGCGTGTTGCCGGTGTACTCGCGGGCGGGCTTGTTGAGGATGACGTAGGCCGCGTCGGAGTACACCTCGGGCTTGCGGGCCCGGCCCATGGCCTCGTCGCCGCCGAGCAGGTTCTGCACCGCGGCCGTGGCCACCAAGGTGCGCGGCCACAGCGTGTTCGACGCGATGCCCGCCTCGCGCATCTCCTCGGCAATCCCCAACGCGCACAACGTCATTCCGAACTTGGCCATCATGTACGCGGTCGGCTTGAGCCACTCCTTGCCGAGCAGCACCGGCGGCGACAGCGTCAGGATGTGCGGGTTCTCCCGGCCCTTCAGATGGGGGATGCAGGCCTGCGACACCGCATACGTGCCGCGCACCTGGATGCCGTTCATCAGGTCGAACCGCTTCATCGGCACCTCGGTGATGGAGCCCAGGTTGATCGCCGAGGCGTTGTTGACGCAGATGTCGATGCCGCCGAATTGCTCGACGGTCTTGGCCACCGCGGACTCCACCGAATCGGGGTCGCGCACGTCCCCGACGATCGGCAGGGCCTGTCCGCCCGCGTCCTCGAGCTCCTTGGCGGCGGTGAACACCGTGCCCGGCAGCTTCGGGTGCGGCTCGGCGGTCTTGGCGATCAGGGCGATGTTGGCGCCATCCTGTGCGGCGCGTTTGGCGATGGCCAGGCCGATACCGCGACTGGCGCCGGAGATGAACATGGTCTTGCCGTTCAGGGACATGGCGTCACACTAACGCCACCGGGAGACCCGGGAATTAGCTGGTCGCCCGGCGCTGTTACAGCAGTCGGTTTCTGATGCAGACGCGGCAGGCCCAGGCAGACACTGTCGGGGGCAGCCTCTAGATTGGGAGGAGCAGTCTGGTGCCAACGGCGACGTGCCTGCTTGCGCGCCCGGCGGCGCTTTCGATGCCGCTCGGCGACACCGCTGCGGAAGGGACCGTGTTAATCGAAATGGCCGATATCGACGGCGCTAGCGGTTTAGAGGCTCTCGAGCCGGCACCGCCGGAGGAGACCGACGAGGAGCTGATGGCGCGCTTCGAGCGCGACGCGATTCCCCTGCTGGACCAGCTGTACGGCGGCGCGCTGCGCATGACGCGCAACCCCGCCGACGCGGAGGACCTGCTGCAGGAGACGATGGTGAAGGCCTACGCGGGATTCCGCTCGTTTCGGGCCGGCACCAACCTCAAGGCGTGGCTGTACCGCATCCTGACCAACACCTATATCAACAGCTACCGCAAGAGGCAGCGTCAGCCGGCGGAATACCCGACCGAGGAGATCACCGACTGGCAGTTGGCGTCCAACGCCGAGCATTCCTCGACGGGGTTGCGTTCGGCGGAGGTCGAGGCGCTGGAATCGCTGCCCGACGACGAGATCAAAGCGGCGCTGCAGGCCCTGCCGGAGGAGTTCCGGATGGCGGTCTACTACGCCGACGTCGAGGGATTTCCGTACAAGGAAATCGCCGAGATCATGGATACGCCGATCGGGACGGTAATGTCACGGCTGCACCGCGGCAGACGGCAACTCCGCGGTCTGTTGGCCGACGTGGCCAAGGAGCGCGGTTTCAACCGCGGTCAGCAAGCGCACGAGGAGGTGTCGTCATGAGCGAGTCCGCCGGTCCCCCCGACCCGCGCGCCGACGACGACAGCCACTCCCACGGCATCGGGTGTGCCGAAGTGATTGCCGAGGTATGGACCTTGCTCGACGGCGAGTGCACCCCGGAGGCCAAGGAGCGGCTGCGCCATCATCTCGAGGCGTGCCCCGGGTGCTTCCAGCACTACGGCATCGAGGAGCGGCTCAAGGCCCTGATCGCGACGAAATGCACCGGCGAGAAGGCCCCCGAGGGGCTGAAGGAGCGCCTCCGGCTGGAAATCCGCCGGACCACCATCATCCGCGGAGCGGACTAGCGGCCCCGACTAGGAGTTGGGCCGCTTGCCGTGGTTGGCCTTGCTGTACTTGCGGTCGCGCTTCTTCCGGCCACGCTTGGCCATCGTCATCCTCCGTGATTGCTTCGTCGCTGATTGGTTCGCCGAGAAAGGGCGCCGGGCGCCCGTCAGGTTGCCTCACATTGTCTCACGCCCCGCGTCCCGCCCTCGGAACCGGTCCTATGGTTCGATATACATGACCTTGATGCACCAGCAGCCAGCATGCACAGATGGCCCGGGACGAGTGGGGTGAAGATGGCGGAGGATGTTCGCGCCGAGATCGTGGCCAGCGTGCTCGAGGTTGTTGTGAGCGAGGGTGACCCGATCGGCAAGGGCGACGTCGTCGTGCTGCTGGAGTCGATGAAGATGGAGATCCCCGTCCTGGCCGAGGTCGACGGCACGGTCAGCAAGGTCAGTGTGGCGGTGGGCGACGTCATTCAGGCGGGCGACCTCATCGCCGTGATCAGCTAGCCGCTTGACGCTTTCTCTCTGCCGCCCGGAAACGACGCGGGAGTAATCCATGTCCACGCTCGGTGACCTGCTTGCCGAACACACGATGCTGCCGGGCAACGCGGTCGACCACCTGCACGCGGTGGTGGGGGAGTGGCAGCTGCTGGCCGACCTGTCCTTCGCTGACTACCTGATGTGGGTGCGCCGCGACGACGGCATGCTGGTGTGCGTGGCGCAGTGCCGACCCAACACCGCGCCCACGGTTCTGCAAACCGATGCGGTGGGCACCGTCGTCACCGCCGACCGGCTGCCGCTCGTCGACGAGGTGTTCGTCTCCGGCGCCGGCGTGGTGGAAGCCGATGCGGGCCAAGAGCATTCGTGGCCGCTGCCCGGCCCCCACGTCACGGCCTCCCCGGTGCGGTACGGCGGCCACGTGGTCGCGGCGATCACACGACACCAGACCGCCGAAGCGGCCGACCGCACGCCCGGCCAGCTGGAGACCGCCTACCGCGACTGCGCCATGGACTTGGTGCAGATGCTTGCCGAGGGCACCTTTCCCGACGTCGGGGACGTCGTCATGTCGCGCTCCACCCCGCGCGCGGGCGACGGCTTCATCCGCCTCGACGTCGACGGCGTCGTCGCCTACGCCAGCCCCAACGCGCTGTCGGCCTACCACCGGATGGGCCTGACGTCGGAGCTGGAGGGCCACCATCTCGTCGAAGCGACGCGGCCGCTGATCTCCGACCCGTTCGAGGCGCAGGAGGTGGCCGAGCACGTGCGCGACCTGCTCGCCGGCGGCCGGAGCATGCGGATGGAGGTCGACGCCGGCGGCGCCACGGTCTTGTTGCGGACGCTGCCGTTGGTGGTTCACGGCGCCAGCGCGGGCGCCGCCGTGCTGATCCGCGACATCACCGAGGTCAAGCGCCGCGACCGGGCGCTGATCTCCAAGGACGCCACCATCCGCGAGATCCACCACCGGGTGAAGAACAACCTGCAGACGGTGGCGGCCCTGCTGCGCCTGCAGGCGCGGCGCACGGCCAATGCCGAAGGCCGGGAAGCCCTGATCGAGTCGGTGCGCCGCGTGTCGTCGATCGCGTTGGTCCACGACGCGCTGTCGATGTCGGTGGACGAGCAGGTGAACCTCGACGAGGTCATCGACCGGATCCTGCCGATCATGAACGACGTGGCCTCGGTGGACCGGCCGATCCGGATCAACCGGGTCGGCGACCTGGGCGTGCTGGACTCCGACCGGGCTACGGCCCTGATCATGGTGATCACCGAACTCGTCCAGAACGCGATCGAGCACGCATTCGACCCGGCGGCCCAGGAGGGTTCGGTGACCATTCGCGCCGAGCGTTCCGCGCGCTGGCTCGACGTCGTCGTGCACGACGACGGCCGCGGACTGCCGGACGGGTTCAGCCTGGAGAACTCCGACAGCCTGGGCCTGCAGATCGTGCGGACCCTGGTGTCGGCTGAACTGGACGGGACGCTGGGGATGCGTCGCGCCGCCGCCCGCGGCACCGACGTGGTGCTGCGGGTGCCGATCGGCCGCCGGAGCAGGTTGCTGCTGTAGATCCCCTGACGCAACAGTGCGGCCCCGACGAATGTCGGGGCCGCACTGTTAGCGATCTGCTGGTCAGACTCCGCTACGGGCCTTCGTCCGGGCGTTGCGGCGCTTGAGTGCGCGCCGCTCGTCTTCGCTCATGCCCCCCCAGACGCCCGAGTCCTGGCCGGTGTTCAGCGCCCACGAAAGGCATTCCGTGGTCACCGAGCACCGATTGCAGACCAGTTTCGCGTCAGCGATCTGCGCGAGCGCCGGGCCGCTGTTCCCGACCGGGAAGAACAGCTCCGGGTCCTCGTCACGACAGACCGCCTTGTGGCGCCAATCCATAAGTAATTACTCCTCACTGAGTGCGCAGCAAGGCGCACGGCCAATTTTCTTCGCTGTTAACGCGTGCACAAGAAAAGGGTCCGCACCCCTACACAAATTTCTGCATGCAACCTTTCGATCGTTTCACAGGCTCAACAGATGTCAATAGCGTGAGTAACCCTCGTGGGCTATCTCACTACCCTGATTTCTTAGTCAGGCCCTTACTCCGTTGTACTACACTAACGGGCCGCTCCAGGCGAAGGGTTTTTCGGGCCGTTTCGTTACCGCAGGTCAGGGATAGTTTTTACCGGGGGGCGCGACCACCGGCAGCACATCGGGGACCGACCTGAACGTCATCGATTGGCGCAGGCCGAGATAATCGCCGTCGAACTGGCTGGCGACCGGCTCGCCGGTCGCCGTCACCCGCACGCAAGGGGCGTCGTCGTCGCGGATCAGCTGTTTGGGTTCCCCCTTGGGCCCCTTGCCGAGCAGCTGGGCGACCAGTCGGAGCGTCGGAAGCACCTTCATGTCGGTGAGCGCGAACACACCGAGGCCCGACTCGAAGCTGCAGCCCGGGTTGGTCACCAACGGCCGGCTGTTGCTGTAGGTCCACGGGCTGGTGTTGGACACCCAGGCGAAGTGCACCCCTGCGACCGGCTCGCGGCCGGCCAACTCGACGGTCAGGGTGGGTTCGCGGCGCCTGAAGGCCACCGTGACGGGTATCGCCACGCGCCAATACCGGAACGCGTTGACCTTGATGCCCTTGTTGCGCTGGGCCTCCACCGCGGCGACCACCTCGGCATCGACGCCCATCCCGGCGTTGATCACCGCCCAGCGCTCGCCGCAGTCGATCAGGCTGATGCGGCGCCAGGTCTGGCGGCGACGGTAGTCGTCGAGCAGCTGGATGAGCTGATTGGTGGCGGCGATCGGGTCCGGCGAGATGCCCAGCGACCTGGCCAGCACGTTCGCCGAGCCGCCGGGGACCACCGCGAGCGCGGGCACCGGTCCCGACGGGGAGGCGCCCGGGCGGCCCAGCAATCCGTTGACCACGCCGCTGACGGTGCCGTCGCCGCCGTGCACGACGATCAGGTCGATCCCGTCCTGCACAGCCCGTTGCGCGAGTTCGGCGCCGTGACCGCGATGGGTGGTGTGCTCGACGTTGAGCTGCAGGCGGCTCTTGAGCGCGTGCGCAAGCAGGTCGCGACCGGCTGGAGTGGTGGAAGTGGCTGTGGGGTTCACGATCAGCACGGCGCGCATGATGCACGAGCTTATGCGGGGCGGTTAAGGCCCCGCTTTGGGGCAAGTGCCGGTGATTACGCTGACGCTGTGAATCCGCCACCCCCTCCGGCCGCGGTCCGCGTGGCGGGTCTGCTCGTCGCGGTGCAGGGCGTGGCCGCCCTGGCGGTGGCCGTGGCGCTGGTGGTGCGGGGCATCGCGGGGGCCGACCAGCGGGTGGTCAACGGACTCGGCACGGCGGTGTGGTTCCTCCTGGTCGGCGGGGTGGTGCTGGCCGCCGGGCGGGCGCTGGCGCGCGGCAGGCGCTGGGGTCGCGGGCTGGGGATCTTCACCCAGCTGCTGCTGCTTCCGGTGGCGTGGTACCTCGCGGCCGGCTCACACCGGCCGGCGGTCGGCGTCCCGGTGGGCATCCTGGCGGCCGCGGTGTTGGTCCTGCTGTTCAGTCCGCCGGCCCTGCGCTGGGCCGCGGGCCGCGATCAGGGCGGTCCGGCGAGTTCGGCCAACCGCGGGCCGGACAGCCGATAGGTGGTCCACTCGGGCTGCGGCGCGGCGCCGACGCCGTCGTACAGCGCGATCGCGTCGGCGTTCCAGTTCAGCACCGCCCACGACAGCCGCGTGTAGCCCTGGTCGAGGCACTCGCGCGCGAGTGCCGCCAGCAGGGCGCGGGCCAGGCCGCGGCGCCGAAAACCCGGCCGCACGAACAGGTCTTCGAGGTAGATGCCCGCGACACCGTCCCAGGTGGAGAAGTTGGCGAACCACAGCGCCATGGCGGCGACCTCGCCGTCGACTTCGGCGACATGCCCGTGCACGGTGGGTGGAGTACCGAAAAGCGCTGTGGAAATTTGCGTTTCGGTGACCGTGCATTGCTCGGCGGCGCGTTCGAATTCGGCCAGCGCGTGGATCATGCCGGTAATGTCGGCGACGTCTTCCGGTGTTGCGCGGCGTATGTGTTTTGTCATTGCTCAACGCCCAGCGCGGTGAGGATAGTGCCGAATTTCGTTGTGGTTTCCGCGACCTCGGCGTCGGGGTCGGATTCGGCGACGATGCCGCCGCCGGCGCGCGCCAGCGCGGTGCGGCGGTCCGCCGACAGCTGCGCGCACCGGATGGACACCACCCAGCGGCCGTCGCCGGCGGCGTCGCACCAGCCGACCGCCCCGGCATAGAAACCGCGGTCACCCTCCAGCTCGGCGATGAGCTCGGTGGCGGCCTTGGTCGGAACGCCGCCGACAGCCGGGGTGGGGTGCAGCGCCAACGCCAAATCGATTGCGGTGGTGGACGTGTCGCGCAGCCGACCGCTGATCGGCGTGCACAGGTGCCAGACCGCCGCGGTACGGCTCAACTCCGGTTCGGGCGCGATGGTCAGCTCGTCGCACAGGGGTTCCAGCGCGGCGCGCATCGCGTCGATCACCAGCCGATGCTCGTGCCGGTCCTTGGCCGAGGCGGCCAGCATGGCGCCGTTGGCGGCGTCGGCCTCCGGGTCGGCGGCGCGCGGGGCCGAACCGGCGAACGGCCGGCACACCACGCGGTCGCCGGTGCGCGCGACAAGAAGCTCCGGGCTGGCGCCCACCAGCGCGGTTCCCGCGCACTCGTCGCCGGCGGCGGTCAGGTCGACGAGGTAGCCGTAGGCGGCCGGGTCCGCCGCGACGAGCCGGCGCAGGATGACCCGCGCGTCCAGGGGAGCGTCGGCGACCAGCCGCAACGCGCGCGCCAACACCACCTTGTGCAGCGGATTGTCCGACGCGGCCAGCACGTCCCGCGCGCGGCCGATCCGCTCGCGGTAGTCGGCCGGCGGCGGCAGCGCGGCGGCCACGCGCACCCGCGGCAGCGGGCCCGTCGGCCAATCGGGCGGGCCGGCGAGGGACCGCACGGCGTCCGGCGCCAGCAAGGCCGCGGGTCCGCTCACGTCGAAAGGCAACGCGCCCAACACTATTGGGGCCGCTCCCGAGCGCAGCGCCGCCTGGGCCGCGCCGACGTCGCGGTAGGCCGCCCGCACGTTGTCGGCAACCAGGGTCCCGCGCGGCCCGCACAGCGCGAACGGCGGTTGGGTCGCGCTCACCCGGGCGCGATCGCCTGCGGGTTGCCCGTCAATCCGAGCGCGGCGAGCTGGCGCACGCCGTGCTCGAACCCGCACACCGCGATCGAGCCGGCGAGCATCCAGAAGCGGCTGCCCTCGACGAGGGGCAATTCGACCCAGCGCGTGATGACCGAGCGGGAAAAGTGGCTGTGGCCCACGAAGACGACGTCGCGCGAGCCCATGTGCCCCAGCGCGAATTCGACGGCCTTGTCCGCGCGGTCGCTGACCTGCTGCACGCTCTCGCCGCCCGGGCAGCCGTGCGTCCACACCAGCCAGTCGGGGTCGGATTCGCGGATCTGCGGGGTCGTCAGCCCCTCGTAGGCACCGTAATCCCATTCGGCGAGCAGCTCGGACACCTCGTCGACGGCCAGCCCGGCCAGCTTGGCCGTGGTCAGCGCCCGGATGCGCGGGCTGCTGACCACCAGGGGGTCGGCGAGGTTCAGTTCGCGCAGAACCCGGCCGGCGAGCTCGGCCTGGACCCGCCCGTGATCGGTGAGCTCGAGATCCGTACGGCCCGTGTGCTGGCCGGACTTGGACCACGGCGTCTCGCCGTGGCGCAGCAGGACCAGCCGGTGGTTGTAGATGCCCATGCCGACCGATTCTGCCGGACGGGCGTGCCCGAAGCGCTCGGCGTTCGAACATGCCAGGATGGGCACTGTGACCGCGGCAACAAGGAGGGGCGGGCGCCTGTGAATAAGACCCGGGTACTGGCGGTGGCCAATCAGAAGGGGGGCGTCGCCAAGACGACGACGGTTGCCTCGCTGGGCGCGGCGATGGCGGACGAGGGCAAGCGGGTGCTGCTGGTCGACCTGGACCCGCAGGGCTGTCTGACCTTCTCGCTCGGCCAGGATCCCGACAAGCTGCCGGTGTCCGTGCACGAGGTCCTGCTCGGCGAGGTCGAGCCGAACGCCGCGCTGGTCTCCACCATGGAGGGAATGACGCTGCTGCCGGCCAACATTGACCTCGCGGGCGCCGAGGCGATGCTGCTGATGCGGGCCGGTCGCGAATACGCGCTGAAGCGCGGGCTGGCCAAGCTCTCCGACCAGTTCGACGTGGTCGTCATCGACTGCCCGCCGTCGCTGGGTGTGCTCACCCTCAACGGCCTGACGGCCGCCGACGAGGTCATCGTGCCGCTGCAGTGCGAGACGCTCGCGCACCGCGGCGTCGGCCAGTTCCTGCGCACGGTCGCCGACGTCCAGCAGATCACCAATCCGGAGTTGCGGCTGCTGGGCGCCCTCCCGACGCTGTACGACTCCCGCACCACCCACACCCGCGACGTGTTGCTCGACGTCGCCGACCGCTACGACCTGCCGGTGCTCGCCCCGCCGATCCCGCGCACGGTGCGCTTCGCCGAGGCCAGCGCGTCGGGCTCGTCGGTGATGGCGGGGCGCAAGAACAAGGGTGCCGTCGCCTACGGCGAGCTGGCCAAGGCGTTGATCAGGCACTGGAAGACCGGCAAGCCGCTGCCGACGTTCGCCGTCGAGGTTTAGCTTCAGCGCGAGCAGACGCAAAAGCCCCCGAATGCACGGCGTGTCGGGGGCTTTTGCGTCTGCTCGGCACGCCAGGCCGAGGGCCGTCAGCCCAACGCCACCACGGTGTCACCGCGCTGCTCGAACACCCGCGATCCCGACACTGCCGGGACCACCGCCGCGTCGCCGGGCGCCCGGTTCACCGGGATGTAGCGTTGGTTCGCGCCGCTGACCGGGTCGTACACGCCGATCGAGCCGGTGACCGGCACCAGCAGCCGGCCGGCCATCATCACGCCCGGACCCAGCGGCGCGGTCGTCTCGCCCTTGGCGATCGTGTAGCGCAGGGTCATGGTGCCGGCGTCGAACACCATCAGCGAGTCGCCGGTCCACCAGGTCACCAGGTTGCCCGTCTGCGACACCTCCGCCGAGGCCGACGGCGGCCCGGGCAGCAGCGTGCTGGCCACGGTGGTGCCGGTGTCGTCGACCACCTCGACCCGGGGCTGCGGTGACGGCAGGTACACCGCGGTGTTGTTCTCGTAGACGGCGAGCACGCGGGCGCCCGAAGCCGCCCCGATCCCGGGCTCGGCGACGACGTGTTGTTGGGGCTCGTCGTCCTCCTTGCCGGGGCGCAACAGCACCAGCCGCAGGTCGGCCTGCTGCGCGCAGCTCTCCAGCACCGACACCGCCGACGAGCTGGCCGCCGCCGAGATCAGCCGGCACCCCGAGTGCAGGCCCCGCGCCGACGGCTTCACCCGGGCGTCGGTCTCGCCGTAGGCGAGCATCCGGACCATGTCCGAGCGCCACAGCTCCAGCCGGGTGTCGCCGACCGACAACACCGTGGTGCCGTCGGAGGACAGGCGCACGCGCGGGTCGGCGTAGCCGCTGCGGGCGGCGCCGCGCCGGCCCGTGGCCCCGTCGAGGGTGCTGACCTGCCCGCAGCCGCGGTCGTCCCTGAAGACCGCGACGGCGTAGTGGTAGACCCACGACAGGCCGCACAGCTCGGTGTCACGCGCGTAGCTCCACCGGGACTGGCCCGTGCTCGGGTCGCGCCCGTCGACCCGGCGGCCGTCGGCCGTGGCGATCGTCCCGCTGACCACCACCGGCGCCGTGGTGCCCGGGCTGCGAGCGGTCCACAGTTGCTTCAGGGTGGCCGGGACCTCCCGCGCGGGGGTCGGGGCGGGCACCGGAATCGCGGCCGGGCGGCTGACGGTGGCCCGCGCATCGCTGGTCCACCAGATCAGCGCCGCCCCGAGGGCGATGACGACCGCGATCGCCGCGGCTGCCAGGACGTCGCCCTTGGTCCGGCGTTCCGGTTTGACCATGCGGCGGCGCGGGCCTCAGTTCGCGGTGGCTGCAGTGGTTTGGGAGGTGGGCTTGCGGCGCCGCCGGCGGCGCCGGGGGGTCCCGGCGTTCCCCGCGGGTGCGCCGGAACCCGATTCCGACGGTGCGGTCGCGGCGGCGTCGCCGTTGGCCGCGGCGCCGCCGTTGGCGGCGGGGTGTCCGGTGACGGGCTGGCCGCCACGGGTGCGGCGGCGGGTGCCGGACCGCTTCCGGGCCGGCTTCTCCGGTGCCGGGCCTTCAATCGAATCCCTGCGATCGGCGTCGCGCCGCTTGCCCGGCGACCTGTGCGGCGCCCCGACCGTGCCGCCCGCCTCCGCGGGGATGCCGAGCTCGTCGAACAGGTGCGGTGAGCTCGAGTAGGTCTCGGCGGGATCGGGGGATTCCAGGCCCAGGGCCTTGTCGATCATCGTCCAGCGCGGAAGCTCGTCCCAGTCCACCAGGGTGACCGCGACCCCGGTCTTGCCGGCGCGACCGGTGCGGCCGATCCGGTGCACGTAGGCCTGCTCGTCCTCGGGGATCTGGTAGTTGATGACGTGCGTGACGTCGTCGATGTCGATGCCGCGGGCGGCCACGTCGGTGGCGACCAGCACGTCGATGTCGCCGGTGCGGAACGCCTTCAGCGCCTTCTCGCGGGCGATCTGACCCAGGTCGCCGTGCACGGCGCCGACCTTGAAGCCGCGCTCGGCCAGTTCGTCGGCGACCTTCTGCGCGGTGCGCTTGGTGCGGGTGAAGATCATCGTCGCGCCGCGGCCGTGGGCCTGCAGCACGCGGCTCACCAGCTCCACCTTGTCCAGCGCGTGGGCGCGGTAGACGAACTGCTCGGTGGTGTCGTGCGTGGCGGCGGAATGCGGCGCCTCGGCGCGGATGTGGGTGGGCTGGTTCATGAAGGTGCGGGCCAGCGTGATGATCGGGTCCGGCATGGTCGCCGAGAACAGCATCGACTGCCGTTCGGCGGGGATCTGGCGCAGGATGCGCTCGATGTCCGGCAAAAAGCCCAGGTCGAGCATCTCGTCGGCCTCGTCGAGGACCAGTGCCGACAGGCCGCCCAGCTGCAGGTGGCCCTGCTGGCACAGGTCGAGCAGCCGGCCGGGGGTGCCCACCACGACGTCGGCGCCGGCACGCAGCGCGTCGATCTGCGGCTCGTAGGCGCGCCCGCCGTAGATGGACACCACGGCCAGCGCACGGCCACCCTCGGCGGTCAGATACTTGGCGGCCGTCGCCAGGTCGTCGGTCACCTGCAGGCAGAGCTCGCGGGTGGGCACCACGACCAGCGCCCGCGGGGCGCCGTTGAGCGGCCGAAGCGCGGCGCCGTCGGTGATGCGCTGCAGCAGCGGCACCCCGAACGCCAGGGTCTTGCCCATGCCGGTGCGGGCCTGGCCGATGACGTCGTCGCCGGCCAGTGCCATGGGCAGGGTCAGTTCTTGGATGGCGAAGGGGCGTTCGATCCCCTTTTCGGCCAGTGCGCGGACGATTTCGTCGCGAACGCCGAGTTTGGCAAAAGTCAGTTCAGTTGTGCTGTCAAGTGCGGTCATACGTGGGGGACAAGCCTTTCGGGGACGGTATCGGTGTTGTCGGTGTTTCTCTGTCGCGGTCACGCGCGCACGAGTTCCGACTCCGAATACGTCGCCGAGTCGCGGCCCTGTCACGGTCTGGGCCAGCTGTGCACGCACATTTCGCCGGTACTGGCAGATGAAGATTGAAGAATTCAGCCAATACCTGTGTCCATGATAGCTGGTCGAAAGCTGGCGCCCATTTCGTGCTAATCCCGCCGACTACAGTGTTGCCATGACCCCGCCCCTTTCCGGGCCCTCGCGCGCCGACCAGGTGGACGATCCGCCCGCTTCTCGGCTGTCGGCGGATCACCCGGGCGTCAACGAGTTGTTCGCCGTTTTGGCCTACGGCGAGGTCGCCGCGTTCTATCGGCTCACCGACGAGGCGCGGATGGCGCCCGACCTGCGCGGGCGGATCTCGATGGCCAGCATGGCCGCCGCCGAGATGCAGCACTACGAGCTGCTGCGCGACGCGCTGGAACGCCGCGGCGTGGACGTGGTGCCTGCGATGGCGAAGTACGTCTCGGCGCTGGAGAACTATCACCGGCTGACGATGCCCAGCACCTGGCTGGAAGCCCTGGTGAAGACCTATGTCGGCGACGCGCTGGCCGCCGACCTCTACCTCGAGATCGCCGACGGTCTGCCCGACGAGGTCGCCGACGTCGTGCGCGCGGCGCTGTCGGAGACCGGGCACTCGCAGTTCGTGGTCGCCGAGGTGCGCGCCGCGGTGACCGCCAGCGGCAAGCAGCGCAGCCGGCTGGCGCTGTGGTCTCGCCGCCTGTTCGGCGAGGCGATCACCCAGGCCCAATACGTGCTGGCCGAGCACGACGAGCTGGTCGACCTGGTGGTCTCGGGCCCCGGGGGCCTGGGTCAGCTCACCGCGTTCTTCGACCGGCTGCAGCAGACGCACGACCGGCGGATGCGCGAACTCGGCCTGAGCTGACCCGGAGCCGCCTCAGCGGGTGCAGGTGGCCACGGGGCCGTTGCTGGCCGACATCACCACCGGCTGGCCGGCGGCATTGACGACCTCGCAATCGAGCTGGCCGTAGAAGCTCGTCGCCACCACCGACACCGTCTGAACGCCCGGATTCAACACGATCACCTTCGACCACGGCAGCGACACGTTGAACTCCGAGTGCGGGTAGCCCCGGGCGTCGGTGTAGACGACGTTCACCAGGTCCAGCAGCTGTTTCGTGCCGGTCACGCTGTAGACCACGGTGCGCGGGTTGAGCGCCACCGGCGGCGGCGCGGCCGGCGGTGGTGGCGCCGCGGTCGGCGTCTGGGCCGGCGCCGGGCTGAGCGTGACGCTGGGCGGCGGGGTCACCGTCGTCACCGTCTCGGGGGGCAACGGGGTCGGCGACGCGCTGGGCGGGGCCACCGGGGCCGTCGTCCTGGGCGCCGAGGACGTCAGCGGCGGTGGCACCGGGGCCCCGACGGTCGCCTTGGTCGAGGCGCTGTCGCCGCTGTTGATGATGACCGCGGTCGCGATGGCGCCGAAGTCGACCACGACGCCGAGGATCGCGGCGGCGGGGCGCCAGCGGGTGTCTCCCGGCCAGGCCAGATCGCCGTAGCCGTCCAGTACGTCGGTGTCGGCTCCGTCGTAGTCGTCGTCGGGGTAGTCCTCGATGGGGCCGGAGACTGGGCCGAGACGATCGGTGACCATGTGTCTGATGGTGCCGATGTTACCGATGTGAATATGCCGGTTTCGCCGGCGAGCGGCATGTTGGCCGAGCTGGGAGCGAATCGTTATGTTCGGGCGGGCCGGGTTTCGCTTACCGCGAACCGGGCCCCGGGGGGACATGCGGCGCCGGGCCGTCCACTAGCCTGCTGCTGACGCGTCTGCGAACTTCGAAGCCAATGGAAGGGGCCACCGTGGAGGTCAAGATCGGTATCACGGACAGTCCGCGGGAGCTGGTCTTGTCCAGTACGCAGACGCAAGCCGAAATCGAAGAGCTCGTCGCGTCCGCGCTGCGCGACGACTCGGGCCTGCTCACCCTCAACGACGAGCGGGGCCGCCGCTTCCTGGTGCAAAGCGCCAAGATCGCCTACGTCGAGATCGGTGTCGCCGACGCCCGCCGGGTCGGCTTCGGGATCGGGGCGGCCGAATCGGCCGCCAGGCACGCGAGCAAGGCCGCTAAGAGCGAGTAAGCGGGACGTGGGACAGCCCGCCCCAGGCGAACTGGACGGTGCCGTCGACGGCGTCCGCCTTCGAGATCGGGCGGTCGGAGTCCAGCCAGTACCTGGCGCAGTCGACACTGATGCCGACCAGTCCGACCGCGATCATGCGGGCCCGGTGCGGATCGAGGCCGGAATCGGCGCTGATCAGGTCGAACACGGCGTCGATGCAGGATTCGGTGGCCACCCGCACCTGCGCCGCCACCTCCGGCTCGGTGACATAGTCGTTCTCGAAGATCAGCCGGTAACCCTGGCTGTCGTGCTCGATGAAGTCGAAGAAGGCCTGCACCGCCGCGTGCAGCCGCCGTCGGTTGTCGGTGGTGGTGCTCAACGCCTGCTGCACGCCCGACACCAGGTTCTCGACGTGCCGCGCCAGCACCGCCAGGTAGAGCTCTAGCTTGCTCGAAAAGTGTTGATACAGAACGGGTTTGCTGACGCCGGCCCGGTCGGCGATCTCGTCCATGCCGGCCGCGTGGTAGCCGCGGTTGACGAAGACGTCGCTGGCCACGATCAGCAATTGGCCCCGGCGCTCGTCGCGCGGCAGGCGGTTGCCACGCCGATTGGCGGGCACCACGCCGTCGCCCGGTCGACCACGGTCGGCCGGCTTCATCGTGCGCCGGGCCGCCTTGGCGAGATCGCTCATCGAGTCCTCATCTGATCGTTGGCAACTGGCCGTCGGCCCGCCGGGGCCAGCCGCACGCGGCTAGTCGCAACGACATTACTACCCGTAACGGCCCGGTGACTGTCATCGCCGTCGTCGGCGCTGGCAGGAGCGGTGTCGTGGGTCGCATTCGGGCGCGCCAAGGGTGGTCATGGTGCCGGGCTGTGCAATCCTGGGGAAATGACGTCCCAGCGGCCTGTGCGCGGCACCGGTCGAGTTCCGGTGCTGCGCGACGAGTGGCGAGAACCACTGCGGGCCCTGCGCGACCCGATCGCGCGGGACGCGGGACGGACCCGCGCCGACCGCGAGCGGCCGCGCCAATGGCGCAAGCAGACGTGGTTGGGACGGTTCGTCTCCACCTATGGCTGGCGCGCCTATGCGTTGCCCGCCTTGGTGGTGCTCACCGGGCTGGTGATCTATCAGACCGTCACCGGCACCGGCGCGCCGAAACCGACGGCGACGCAATCCATTCAGGGCACGCCCGACATCGGCGCGGTGGGCACGTCGATCATCGACGCACCGCCGCGCGGCCTGGCCGCCTTCGACGCGAACCTGCCGGCCGGCACCCTGCCCGACGGCGGTCCGTTCACCGAGGCGGGCGACAAGACCTGGCACATCGTGCCGGGCGTGACGCCGCAGATCGGCCAGGGCACCGCCAAGGTGTTCCGGTACACCGTCGAGGTCGAAAACGGCATCGACGCCACGATGTTCGGCGGCGACGAGGCCTTCGCCCAGATGGTCGATCAGACGCTCGGCAACCCCAAGGGCTGGACGCACAATCCGCAATTCGCCTTCGTGCGGATCGATAACGGCAAACCCGACTTCCGCATCTCGCTGGTGTCGCCGGTCACGGTGCGTGGCGGGTGCGGCTACGAGTTCCGGCTCGAGACGTCCTGCTACAACCCGGTTTACGGGCCCGGCCGGGAGGCGCGGGTTTTCATCAACGAGGCGCGCTGGGTGCGTGGGGCGGTCCCGTTCGAGGGCGACGTCGGGTCCTATCGGCAGTATGTGATCAACCACGAGGTCGGCCACGCCATCGGCTACGTCCGCCACGAGCCGTGTGAGCAGCAGGGCGGCCTGGCGCCGGTGATGATGCAGCAGACGTTCTCCACCTCGAACGACGACGCGGCCAAGTTCGACCCCGACGTCGTCAAGGCCGACGGCAAGACCTGCCGGTTCAACCCCTGGCCGTATCCCATCGCCTGACCCGGCAGGCCGGAGTGCGGCGAGACTGCGCTCAGAGCGTGGGTCAGCGCGCCAACCGCGATCGGTGCGCAGTCTCGACGCCCACGGGGCCCGCCCCGGGAAGCGGCGCCGGCGGTTTGCCGTTGCTCCGGGCAACTGCTGTGATGGATAGAGCGGACGAAAGCTACCGAGGAGATGTTCGGTGTCGACATCGCAGACGCCACTGCCGCCACTGGTCGAGCCCGCAGCCGGGCTGAGCCGCGATGAGGTGGCCCGCTACAGCCGCCATCTGATCATTCCCGAGCTCGGTGTCGAGGGTCAGAAGCGCCTGAAGAACGCGCGGGTGCTGGTGATCGGCGCGGGCGGGCTCGGCGCCCCCGCCCTGCTCTATCTGGCCGCGGCCGGCGTCGGCACCATCGGCATCGTCGACTTCGACGTCGTCGACGAGTCGAACCTGCAGCGCCAGATCATCCACGGGGTGGCCGACGTCGGGCGGCCGAAGTCGCGGTCGGCGCGCGACTCGATCGCCGCCATCAACCCGCTGGTCGACGTGCGGTTGCACGAGTTCCGGCTGGATTCGCACAACGCCGTCGAGCTGTTCGGGCAGTACGACCTGATCCTCGACGGCACCGACAACTTCGCCACCCGCTACCTGGTCAACGACGCCGCCGTGCTCGCCGGGAAGCCGTACGTGTGGGGCTCGATCTACCGGTTCGAGGGCCAGGTGTCGGTGTTCTGGGAGGACGCCCCCGACGGGCGGGGCCTGAATTACCGCGACCTCTACCCCGAGCCGCCGCCACCGGGGTCGGTGCCCTCCTGCGCCGAGGGTGGCGTGCTGGGCATCGTCTGCTCCTCCATCGCGTCGGTGATGGGCACCGAGGCGATCAAGCTGATCACCGGCATCGGCGAACCGCTGCTCGGCCGGCTGATGATCTACGACGCCCTTCAGATGAGCTACCGCACGATCATCGTCCGCAAGGACCCCGCCAGGCCGAGGATCACCGGGCTGATCGACTACGACGATTTCTGCGGCGCGGTGTCCTCCGAAGGCACCGCCGCCGCGGCCGATTCCACCATCACCCCGCGGGAGTTGCGCGAGCTGCTGGACTCGGGCAAGAAGCTCGCCCTGATCGACGTGCGCGAGCCGGTGGAGTGGAACATCAACCACATCGACGGCGCGCGGCTGATCCCGAAGTCGCTGCTCAGCTCCGGCGAGGGCTTGGCGCAGCTGCCCCACGACCGCACGGCGGTGCTGTACTGCAAGACCGGCGTGCGCTCGGCCGAGGCGCTGGCCGCGGTGAAGAAGGCCGGTTTCTCCGACGCGGTCCACCTGCAGGGCGGCATCGTGGCGTGGGCCGAGCAGATGCAGCCCGACATGGTCATGTACTGACCCGAGACCGCAGGTCGGCTCGTCTACGCTACCGGTGTGACAGTCGAGCCACCGCCGGAGCATGTGCTGGCGGCGTTCGGTTTGACCGGTGTGCAGCCCGTCCCGTTGGGCGCCAGTTGGGAAGGCGGCTGGCGATGCGGCGAAGTCGTGTTGTCGATCGTCGCCGACCATGCCCGCGCGGCCTGGTCGGCCCGGGTGCGCGAGACGCTGTTCGTCGACGGCGTCCGCCTGGCCCGGCCGGTCCGCTCCACCGACGGGCGCTACGTGGTGTCCGGGTGGCGGGCGGACACCTTCGTCGCCGGCACCCCGGAGCCCCGGCATGACGAAGTCGTCTCGGCGGCGGTGCGGCTGCACGAGGCGACCGGCAAACTGGAACGCCCCCGATTCCTGACCCAGGGCCCCACCGCGCCGTGGTCGGACGTCGACGTCTTCATCGCCGCCGACCGCGCGGCGTGGGAGGAGCGGCCGCTGGCCTCGGTCCCGCCGGGCGCCCGAACCGCCCCGCCGTCGGCGGACGCCGAACGATCCGTCGAGCTGATCAACCAGCTCGCCACCCTGCGCCGGCCGACTAAGAGCCCCAACCAGCTGGTCCACGGGGACCTTTACGGCACAGTGCTTTTCATCGGCACCGCGGCGCCGGGGATCACCGACATCACGCCGTACTGGCGCCCCGCGTCGTGGGCCGCGGGCGTCGTCGTGGTCGACGCGCTGTCCTGGGGCGAGGCCGACGACGGCCTGATCGAACGGTGGAACGCGCTGCCGGAGTGGCCGCAGATGTTGTTGCGCGCGTTGATGTTTCGTCTCGCTGTCCACGCGCTGCACCCGCGCTCGACGGCCGAGGCGTTTCCCGGCCTGGCGCGCACCGCGGCCCTGGTCCGGCTGGTGATTTAGCCTTAGTAACACGCTTGAGTGTGAACCCACGGCTTCGAGTGTGTGTGGGGGGCGGTAGATCCGCGAAATCTGCACCGTGGACTCACACTCAAAGCCGTGAGCGCACACCGGACTTCAGCGAAAAGTGTGCCCAGCGAGATCACCGGCGCGGCCTCCTAACCCCCGGCGGGAACTCGTGGCGCACCTCATCCAGCGCGATCCTGCCGTCGACGGCGAGCACGCCCTCGGCGCGCAGCAACTCCAGCTGCCTGGAGGTCAGGTGCCGCGCCGGGCGTCCGGACGCCGTGATCACCCGGTGCCAGGGCAGGTCCGAGGAGTCGGTCCGCATGATCCATCCGACGATGCGCGGGCTGGAAAGCCCTGCGACAGAAGCGATGTCGCCGTAGGTGGCGACCCGGCCGGACGGAATCGCCGCGACCAGCGAACGCACCCGCTCCACCTGCTCGTCGGTCACCGGCGCCACGGTCAGCGGTCTTCCAGCAGCCCGCGGATCAGCGCCGCGGTTTCGGTGGGCTTGGCGTGGGGCACCATGTGGTTGCAGTCGAAATCCAGCAGCTCGAAATCGGAACCCAGCCGTTCCTGCAGCGAATCGATCAATCGATCGCTCACGTACGGCGGCGAGGTTCGCTTCGCCCGCACCAGGATCGTGGTCGTCCCGGCCGGCGGCAGCACGACGTCGCGGGCCAGTTCGCTCCAGTAGGACATCATCGCCGGCAGGCTGACCCGCCAGCCGTAGCGCCCGTTGGGCAGCTCGACGAGGTGCTCGTCGATCTCGGACGCCAGCAGCGCCGGGTCCACATCCGCCCAGGAGCCTGTCGCCTTTTCCATGCGGGCCTCCCTGGCGCCGGGGTAGTCGGGGGAGGAGAACATCCCGTCGGCGATGTCGCGCATCCACGCACCGTCCAACCCGACCGCCGGATCGAGCAGCAGCAGCGCCGCCACCCGGTCCGGGCGGGACGCTGCCAGGTGCAGCGCCAGGCCGCCACCGAACGAGTGGCCGACCACCAGCACCGGTGCGGCGGCATCGTCGAGCAGCGCGGACAGCGCCGAGACGTTGGCGTCGATGGTCCACGGCGCCGCCCACGACGAGCGACCGTGGCCCAGCAGATCGGGCGCGGCGACGGCGGTCTCGGGCACGTGGCCGGCCAGATGCCGCCAGCGTCCCCCGTAACCGGTCAGCCCGTGCAGGGCCAGCACCCGCATCGGGCCCGGCGGGCCGTAGCGGTGTACGTGCAGGTCGGCGCTCACCCGTTGCCGTCGTCCCAGTCGTCGTCGGTGGGGACGATGAAAGCCTGCTCGATCACGTCGGCTTCGTTGGCATCCCGATCGGTGGCGTCGTCCAGGTACGCGGTGTCCAGGCCCGCCTCCTGACCGTCCCAGTCGGAGTCGACAATCTGCCGCTGTTCTGCGGCGTCGGCTTCAGGCACTGCGTCATCGGGGCCGATACCCATCCAATCCCTCCTCACCTGCCGGGGTTTCCGGCGTCTCGGTCCAGTATCCGGATCTTGTCGTACCCCCGTGATTGCATGCAGCCATGTCATACACCTGGGACGACGAGGCGCGTGCCGTGCTGGCGCCCGGTCTGCGCGGGCGGGTGCGTGTCCTGGGCGGGCCCGGCACCGGGAAGAGCAGCCTGCTGGTCGACGCGGCGGTCGCCCGGATCGGCGTCGGGGTCGAACCGGAATCGGTTCTGCTGCTTACCGGTTCCGGTCGGATCGGGGTCCGGGCCCGCAGCGCGTTGACGAGGGCGCTGCTGCGGTCGCGGTCCACCGGTCCCGGCCGCGCGGCGGTGCGCGAGCCGCTGGTGCGCACCGTGCACGGCTATGCGTACGCGGTGTTGCGGCGGGCAGCCGAGCGGGCCGGCGATGCGCCCCCGCGGCTGGTCACCAGCGCCGAACAGGACGCCATCATCCGGGAACTGCTGGCCGGTGACCTCGAGGACGGGACGCGCTCGGCCAGCGGGTGGCCGGCCCACCTGCGGCCCGCGCTGGCCACCGCCGGTTTCGCCACCGAGGTGCGAAACCTGTTGGCGCGCTGCGCGGAACGCGGCGTGGATCCGCAGGAACTGGAGCGGCTGGGCCGTCGGTGCGGGCGTCCGGAATGGACCGCGGCCGGCCGGTTCGCGCGCCAGTACGAGCAGGTGATGTTGCTGCGGGCGGCGGTCGGGACGGCGGCCCCGCAGGCGACGACGCCGGCGCTGGGTGCCGCCGAATTGGTGGGCGCCGCGCTGGAGGCCTTCGCGGTTGACCCGGAGCTGCTGGCGGCCGAACGCGCCCGGGTCCGCGTCCTGCTGATCGACGACGCCCAGCAACTCGACCCGCAGGCCGCCGGCCTGGTTCGGGCGCTGGCGGCGGGCACCGAGACGACGCTGATCGCCGGCGACCCCAACCAGGCCGTGTTCGGCTTCCGCGGCGGCGAGGGGTCCGGGCTGTTGGCCGACGATTCACCGTCGGTGACGCTGACGGTGTCGCATCGCTGCGCGCCGGCCGTGGCGCGCGCGGTCAGCGGCGTGGCGGGCCGGTTGCCGGGCGGCAGCGCGGGCAGACGCATCGACGGCACCGGGCCCGAGGAGGGATCCGTCGCGGTGCGCCTGGCCGCCTCGGCGCACGCCGAGGCGGCAATGATCGCCGACGCGTTGCGGCGCGCCCACCTGGTCGACGGCGTGCCGTGGTCGCAGATGGCCGTCATCGTCCGGTCGGTGCCGCGCGCCGGAGCGCGCTTGCCGCGCGCGCTCGCGGCCGCCGGCGTACCGATCGCCGCGCCTTCATCGAGCGGGTCGTTGTCCGACGAGCCCGCGGCCCGGGCGCTGCTCACCGTGCTGGCGGCCACCGCCGGCGGGCTCGACGGCGACCTGGCCCTGGCGCTGCTGACCGGCCCCATCGGCCGCGTCGATCCGGTGTCGCTGCGGCAGCTACGCCGAACGCTGCAGCGCGCCAACGCCGATCGCGCGCCGGGCGATTTCGGCGGCCTGCTCGTCGAGGCCCTGCACGCCGACGCGCCGCTCCCCGGGCCGCAGTCCCGCGCGCTGCGGCGGGTGCGGGCGGTGCTGGACGCGGCCGCGCGCTGCGATCGCGACGGCCAGGATCCGCGCTACACCCTGTGGGCCGCCTGGCAGCGGTCCGGTCTGCAGCGCCGCTGGCTGTCGGCCGCCGAGCGCGGCGGCCCCGCCGGTGCCCAGGCCGCCAAGGACCTGGAGGCGGTGACCGCCCTGTTCGACATCACCGATCACTACGTGGCCCGCACCCCGGGCGCGTCGCTGCGCGGGCTCGTCGAGCACGTCGCGGCGCTGCAAGTGCCCGGCGCCAACACCGAGCCCGACTGCCGGGCCGAGCAGGTCAGGGTGCTCAGCGCGCACGCCGCGCTGGGACACGAATGGGACTTCGTGGTCATCGCCGGCCTGCAGGATGGATTGTGGCCCAACACCGTTCCGCGCGGTGGCGTGCTGCACACCCAGCGGCTGCTCGACGCTCTCGACGGTGTCAGCGGGGACGCCTCGGTGCGGGCGCCGCTGCTGGCCGAGGAGCGCAGGCTGCTGGTGGCCGCACTGGGCCGGGCGCGGCGCCGGTTGCTGGTGACGGCGGTGGACGGCGACGCGGGCGGGGCCGATGCGGAGGCCGCGCTGCCCTCGGCGTTCTTCTCCGAAATCGCGCAATGGGCCGACTGCGGCGATCCCGTTGCGGCGCAACCGGTCTCGGCACCGCGGGTGCTGTCCACGGCCGCCGTGGTGGGCCGGCTGCGCAGTGTCGTGTGTGCGCCCGCCGGCGCGGTCGACGATGCGGTCCGCCGTTGCGCCGCAACGCAATTGGCGCGGCTAGCCCAGGCCGGTGTCCCGGGTGCCGACCCGGCCGGCTGGCATGGCCTGCTGCCGGTCAGCACCGGTGCACCGCTGCGGGCGAGCGGCGAGCCCGTCACGCTGACCCCGTCGACCCTGCAGACGCTCAACGACTGCCCGCTGCGCTGGCTGGCCGAACGGCACGGGGGGAGCAGCCCACGGGAGCTGCGCTCCACCCTCGGCTCGGTGCTGCACGCGCTGATCGCCCAACCCGGCAAGACCGAATCCGAACTGCTGGCCGAGCTGGACCGCGCCTGGAGGCATCTGCCCTTCGAGGCGCGGTGGCACTCGGCCAACGAGCTGGCCCGGCATCGCGCGATGGTTCGAGCGTTCCTCGAGTGGCGGGCGCAGACCCGGGGCGAGCTCACCGAGGTCGGCGTCGAGGTGGGCGTCGACGGAACGCTCGGCACACCCCGCGAAGACGGCGGCGAGATCCGGCTGCGCGGGCGGGTCGACCGGCTGGAGCGCGACGCGGCCGGCCGGCTCGTCATCGTCGACGTCAAGACCGGCAAGACACCGGTCAGCAAGGACGATGCCCAGCAACACGCGCAGCTGGCGGCGTACCAGCTGGCGGTCGCCGAGGGCTTGATCGCCGGCGGCGACGAGCCCGGCGGGGCGCGGCTGGTGTACGTGGGCAAGGCGGGCGCCGGCGGTGCCATCGTGCGCGAGCAGGACCCGCTGACGGCGGCCGCCCGGGACGAATGGCGCGACCTGGTGCGCCACGCCGCCGACGCGACGGCCGGGCCGCAGTTCGTCGCCCGGCGCAATGACGGTTGCGCGCACTGCCCGATCCGGCCGTGCTGTCCCGCCCACGCCGACGGGACCACGCCGTGAACCCGCGCTACAGCCCCGCCGAATTGGCCTGCGCGCTCGGGCTTTTCCCGCCCACCGACGAACAGGCCGCCGTCATCGCGGCGCCACCGGGCCCGCTGGTCGTCATCGCCGGGGCCGGCGCCGGCAAGACCGAGACGATGGCCGCGCGGGTGGTGTGGCTCATCGCCAACGGCCACGCCGAGCCCGGCCAGGTGCTCGGGCTGACGTTCACCCGCAAGGCGGCCGGCCAGCTGCTGCGCCGCGTGCGCTCCCGGCTGGCCCGCCTGGCCGGCATCGGCCTGGGCGGCGCCGCCGCCGTCGAACCCGACGGCGCCCCCGCGGTCAGCACCTATCACGCCTTCGCGGGCGCGCTGTTGCGCGACCACGGCCTGCTGCTGCCCGTCGAGCCGGACACCCGGCTGCTCGGCGAAACCGAGCTGTGGCAGCTGGCCTTCGACGTGGTCAACGGATATGGCGGCGAGCTGCGCACCGACAAGACGCCGGCCGCGGTCACCTCGATGGTGCTGCGGCTGTGGGGCCAGCTGGCCGAGCACCTGGTGGACACCGGCCAGCTCCGCGACACCCACGTCGAGCTGGAACGGCTGATTCACGCCCTGCCGGCCGGTCCCTATCAGCGCGACCGCGGGCCCAGCCGGTGGCTGCTGCGCCTGCTGGCGGCCCAGACCGAGCGCGCCGAGCTGGTGCCGCTGCTCGACGCGCTGGGCGACCGGTTGCGCGCCACGAAGGCGATGGACTTCGGCATGCAGATGGCCTATGCCGCCCGGCTGGCGGTGGGCTTCCCCCGGGTGGGCGAGGAGCTGCGGAACCGCTACCGGGTGGTGCTGCTCGACGAGTACCAGGACACCGGGCACGCCCAGCGCATCGCGCTGTCGGCGCTGTTCGGCGGCGGGGTCGACGACGGGCTCGCGCTCACGGCCGTCGGGGATCCGATCCAGTCGATCTACGGCTGGCGCGGCGCCTCGGCGACGAACCTGCCGCGGTTCACCACCGACTTCCCCCGCGCCGACGGCACGCCCGCGCCCGTGCTGGAGCTGCGGACCAGCTGGCGCAACCCGCCCAGCGCCCTGCGGGTGGCCAACGCCGTGTCGGCGGAGGCGCGGCGGCGGTCGGTCGCGGTGCGCGCCTTGCGCTCCCGCCCGGACGCCCCGCCGGGCGCCGTCCGCTGCGCGTTGCTCGCCGACGTTCGGGCCGAACGCGAGTGGATCGCCGACCAGCTGCAGGGGCACTACCGCCGGGCCGGAGCCGACGGCGTCGCCCCGCCGACCGCCGCGGTGCTGGTACGCCGCAACGCCGACGCCGCACCCATCGCCGACGCGCTGCGCGCGCGGGGAATCCCGGTCGAGGTGGTGGGTTTGGCGGGGCTGCTGTCGGTCCCCGAGGTCGCCGAGGTCGTGGCCATGCTGCGGCTGGTGGCCGACCCGACCGCCGGCGCGGCGGCGATGCGCGTGCTGACGGGCCCACGCTGGCGGCTCGGGGGACGGGATATCGCCGCGCTGTGGCAACGTGCGCTGGACCTGGCCGGGGGACGGACGGGCGCGGCGCCGTCGCCCGAGTCGATCGCGCTGGCCGCCGGCCCCGACTCCGACGGTGCGTGCCTGGCGGACGCGATCAGCGACCCCGGTCCGGCCGCCGCGTATTCGGCGGCGGGGTATCGACGCATCACGGCGCTGGCCGCCGAACTGTGCGCGCTGCGCGGGCATCTCGGCCATTCGCTGCCCGACCTGGTCGCCGAGGTGCGCCGCGTGCTGGGTGTCGACTGCGAGGTGCGCGCGGCGGCCGCCGTGGGGCAGCCGTGGACCGGGGCCGAACACCTCGACGCCTTCGCCGACGTCGTCGCGGGTTACGCCGAACGCACGATGGACGCCTCAGCGGTGGCATCGGTCGCCGGCCTGCTGGCCTACCTGGATGTCGCCGAGGCGGTGGAGAACGGCTTGCCGCCGGCCCCGCCGGCGGTGGCGCAAGACCGGGTCCAGGTGCTCACGGTGCACTCGGCGAAGGGCCTGGAGTGGCAGGTGGTCGCGGTGGCGCACCTGTCGGGCGGGGTCTTTCCGTCGACCGCGTCGCGCAGCACGTGGCTCACCGACGCCGGCGAGCTGCCGCCGCTGCTGCGCGGCGACCGTGCCTCGGCCGGCTCGCTGGGCATCCCGGTGCTGGACGTCTCCGACGTCACCAACCGGAAGCAGCTGTCCGACAAGGTCTTCGAGCATCGGCGCCAGCTCGAGCAGCGCCGTGTCGACGAGGAGCGCCGGCTGCTGTACGTGGCCATCACCCGCGCCGAGGACACCCTGCTGGTGTCCGGCCATCAGTGGGGATCCACGGGCGTCAAACCCCGGGGCCCGTCGGAATTCCTGTGCGAGCTCAAGGACGTCATCGACGGTTCGGCCGCCGACGGGGACCCCTGCGGCGTGGTGGAAGAGTGGGCGCCCGCGCCCGCCGAGGGCGAGCGCAACCCCTTGCGCGACAACGTCATCGAGGCGACGTGGCCGACCGACCCGTTGGCCGCGCGCCGCGGCGACGTCGAGGGCGGGGCGGCGCTGGTGGTCCGGGCCATGTCCGCCGACTTCGGCGAGTCCGTCGCCGACGCCGAGGGTCCCCCGCAAGCGGAAGGTGCCCCCAGGGACCCCGACGTCGATGTGTTACTGGCCGAGCGGGTGCGCTCGGAGCGCCGGCGCGCCCGCGCCCTGCCCAGTCAGGTGTCGGTCAGCGGGCTGGTCGACCTGGCGCGCGACCCGGCGGCCGCGGCGCAGCGGCTGGTGTACCGGCTGCCGACGCGCCCGGACCCCCACGCCTCCCTCGGCACGGCCTTCCACGCGTGGGTCCAGCGGTTCTACGGCGCGGACTCGCTGTTCGATCTCGGCGACCTGCCGGGCGCGGCGGATTCCGACCTCGGCGACACCTCGGAATTGACCGCGCTGCAGGCGACGTTCGCCGGATCGCGCTGGGCGTCGCGCACCCCGGTGGCCGTCGAGGTGCCGTTCGACATGCCGATCGGCGACACCGTCGTCCGCGGCCGCATCGACGCCGTGTTCGCCGACCCCGACGGTGGCGCCACCGTCGTGGACTGGAAGACCGGTGAGCCGCCGCGCGGGGCGGAAGCCCTGCGCCAGGCCGCCGTCCAGCTCGCCGTCTACCGGTTGGCCTGGTCCGCGCTGTCCGGGGTTCCGGAGTCGTTGGTGCGCACCGCCTTCTATTACGTACGCACCGGCGTCACGGTCACGCCCGATGAACTGCCCGAACCCGCCGAGCTGGCCGCGTTGCTCACCGGGCCGCCCGGCGGCGCCGTCGCGGTGTGAGGTGCGCCGCTCGCGTCATGGGCCGCGCGCCAGCGTGGTTACATAGGAGTCGTGCGTGTCTCGTGCGCTGGGCTTCAGCCGATGATGGAGCGCCGTGGGCAACGGTAGGGCCCGCAAATTGAGCGGTCTGGACGAGACACTGACCGCCCAGCCCGGTCATCAGCTGGTCGGCGTTCTGCGCATCCCCGAGAACCACGCCGGCCCCACCCGCGTCATCGCGCGCCGGGTCGCGATCGCGTTGCTGGTGCTGTTCGGCGCCGCCGTCATCGTCTACCTGGACGCCGGCGGCTACCGCGACCTGCGCGGCCAGCCGCTGACCTTCCTCGATTGCCTGTATTTTTCCGCGGTGTCGCTGTCGACGACGGGCTACGGCGACATCACCCCGTACACCGAAACGGCGCGGCTGGTTCACACCGTGATCTTCACGCCGCTGCGGATCGCGTTCCTGGCCGTGTTGGTCGGCACGACGCTCGAGGTGCTGTCGGAGCGGTCGCGGCAGGGGTGGAAGATCCAGCGTTGGAGGAGCAAAGTGCGCAACCACACCATCGTGATCGGCTACGGCACCAAGGGCAAAACGGCGGTCGCGGCCATCCTCGGCGACGAGGAGGCTCAGGGTGAGATCGTCGTCGTCGACACCGACGCGATCGCGCTCGAACACGCCGCCTCGGCCGGCCTGGTCACCGTCCGCGGCGACGCCACCAAGTCCGATGTGCTGCGGCTGGCGGGGGCGCAACACGCGGCGTCGATCGTCGTCGCCACCAGCCGCGACGACACCGCCGTGCTGGTCACGCTGACGGCGCGGGAGATCGCGCCGAAAGCCAAGATCGTGGCGTCGATCCGCGAGGCCGAGAACCAGCACCTGCTGGGGCAGTCCGGCGCCGACTCGGTGGTGGTCTCCTCCGAAACCGCCGGCCGGCTGCTCGGGCTTGCGACCACCACGCCGAGCGTCGTGGAGATGATCGAGGACCTGCTGACCCCCGACGCCGGCCTGGCGATCGCCGAACGAGAGGTCGAGCAGACCGAAATAGGGGGATCGCCAAGGCATTTGCGCGACATCGTGCTGGGCGTGGTGCGCGACGGCCACCTGTTGCGCATCGGCGCCCCCGAGGTGGACGCGATCGAGGCCAGCGACCGGCTGCTCTACATCCGCAACGCGGGGCACTGATGGCGGGTCGCCGTCAATCGGACCCGGTGGCGATTGGGGAGTTTCGCCTGCGCGAGGTTCCGGTGCTGTCGCGCGTCGGCGCCGACCGCGCCGATCAGCTGCGCACCGACGTCGAGGCGGCGACCGCGGGCTGGCCGGACGCCGCGCTGTTGCGGGTGGATTCGCGCAACCAGGTGTTGGTCGCCGACGGCCGGGTGGTGCTCGGTAACGCGGCCACACTGGCCGACAAGCCGCCGCCGGAGGCGGTGTTCCTGGGCCGCATCGAAGGCGGCCGCCACGTCTGGGCGATCCGCGGCCCGCTGGAGGCGCCCGAGGATCCCGATGTGCAGGCCGAGGTGGTGAACCTGCGCAGCCTCGGCCGGATCTTCGACGACACCAGCAGCCAACTGGTGTCGTCGGCCCTCGCGCTGCTGAATTGGCATGACAGCGCGCGATTCAGCGCGACGGACGGCTCACCGACCAGACCTGCCCGTGGTGGCTGGTCGCGGGTCAACCCGGTCACGGGTCACGAGGAGTTCCCTCGCATCGACCCGGCGGTGATCTGTCTGGTGCACAACGGCGGCGACCGCGCGGTGCTCGCGCGCCAGGCGGTGTGGCCGGAGCGGATGTTCTCCCTGCTGGCCGGGTTCGTGGAGGCGGGCGAGTCCTTCGAGGCGTGCGTCGCCCGCGAGATCCGCGAGGAAATCGGCCTGACGGTGCGCGACGTGCGCTACCTGGGCAGTCAGCCCTGGCCGTTCCCGCGCTCGCTGATGGTCGGCTTCCACGCGGTGGCCGACCCGGACGAGGGGTTCTCGTTCAACGACGGTGAGATCGCCGAGGCGAGCTGGTTCACCCGCGACGAGGTGCGGGCGGCGCTGGACGCCGGCGACTGGAGCAGCGCGTCGAACTCCGAGGGGTCCAAACTGCTGTTGCCCGGCTCGATTTCGATCGCGCGGGTCATCATCGAATCCTGGGCCGCGCTCGACTGAGGCGCCCTAGCCCACTTCGGCGAGCTTCGCCTTGACCTGGGCCGCGCTCGGGTTGGTCAGCGTGGACCCGTCGGCGAACCTCACCGTCGGGACCGTCCGGTTGCCGCCGTTGACCGAGCCGACGAACTCCGCCGCGGCCCGGTCCTCCTCGATGTCGACCTCGTCGTAGGAGATCCCGTCGGACTTGAGCGCCGTCTTGAGCCGATGGCAGTAGCCGCACCAGGACGTCGTGTACATCGTGAGAGCGTTGGCCATAGCCCGCTCAACGTACCGCGGCGACGCGGAATTCCGCGGCGACCCGATTCACGCACGGCGCCACGGCGTGTTTGTCGGCCACTCCTGCTTTCATGGAAGCCAAGATGAAGCCCATGCCGCTGCTCGCCGACGCGCTGACCGCCGAGCTCGACGACGAGCAACGCGAGGCCGTGCTGGCGCCCCGGGGCCCGGTCTGCGTGCTGGCGGGCGCCGGGACGGGCAAGACCCGCACCATCACGCACCGGATCGCCCAGCTGGTCGCCGGCGGGCACGTGGCGGCGGGGCAGGTCCTGGCGGTCACCTTCACCCAGCGTGCCGCGGGGGAGATGCGGTCGCGGTTGCGCGCGCTCGCCCAGAGCGGGCACCCGGGTTCGGGTGCCGTGCAGGCCCTGACCTTCCACGCGGCCGCGCACCGCCAGCTGCGCTACTTCTGGCCGCGGGTGGTCGGCGACACCGGCTGGCAGCTGCTCGACAGCAAGTTCCCCGTCGTGGCCAGGGCCGCCGGCCGCAGCCGGCTCAACGTCAGCACCGACGACGTCCGCGACCTGGCCGGGGAGATCGAGTGGGCCAAGGCGTCGCTCATCGGCCCCGAGGAGTACGCGTCGGCGGTGGCCGACGCCGCCCGCGACGTCCCGATGGACGCCAAGCAGATCGCGGCCGTCTACTCCGCCTACGAGGCCCTCAAGGTGCGCGACGAGTCGATGGCGCTGCTCGACTTCGACGACCTGCTGCTGCACACCGCGGCCGCGATCGAGAACGACGCCGCCGTCGCCGAGGAGTTCCGCGACCGCTATCGCTGCTTCGTCGTCGACGAGTACCAGGACGTCACCCCGCTGCAGCAGCGCGTGCTCGCCGCCTGGCTCGGCGACCGCGACGACCTCACCGTCGTCGGCGACGCCAACCAGACCATCTACTCGTTCACCGGCGCCACGCCCCGGTTCCTGCTCGACTTCTCGCGTCGGTTCCCGGACGCCACGGTGGTGCGCCTGGAACGCGACTACCGCTCCACCCCGCAGGTCGTCTCCCTGGCCAATCAGGTGATCGCCGCGGCCCGCGGCCGCGTCGCCGGGAGCAAGCTGCAGCTGTCCGGGCAGCGCGCGCCGGGCCCGGCACCGTCGTTTCACGAGCACCCCGACGAAACCGCCGAGGCAGCCGCGGTCGCCAAGTCGATCGGCCGGCTGATCGAAGCCGGGACGCCGCCCGCCGAGATCGCGGTGCTGTACCGGGTCAACGCGCAATCCGAGGTCTACGAGGAGGCCCTGACCGAGGCGGGCATCACCTACCAGATCCGCGGCGGGGAGGGGTTTTTCAACCGGCAGGAGATCAAGCAGGCGCTGCTGGCGCTGCAGCGTGCGGCCGACCGGGGCGAAGAGGGCCCGCTCCCCGAGGTCGTCCGCGCGGTGCTGGAGCCGCTGGGCCTGACGGCCGAGGAACCGACCGGAACCCGGGCCCGGGATCGCTGGGAGGCGCTGTCCGGGCTGGCCGAGCTGGTCGACGACGAAGTGGCGCAGCGCCCGCAGCTCGACCTGGCCGGGCTGGTGGCCGAGCTGCGCCTGCGCGCCGACGCGCGCCACCCGCCGGTGGTCCAGGGCGTCACGCTGGCCTCGCTGCACGCGGCCAAGGGGCTCGAGTGGGACGCGGTGTTCCTGGTCGGATTGGCCGACGGCACGCTGCCCATCTCGCACGCGCTGGCGCACGGACCCGAAAGCGAGGCCGTCGAGGAGGAGCGCCGGCTGCTCTACGTCGGAATCACCAGGGCGCGAGTCCATTTGGCGCTGAGCTGGGCGCTGGCCCGCAGCCCGGGCGGGCGGCAGAGCCGCAAGCCGTCGCGGTTCCTCAACGGGATCGCCCCGCAGGCGCGCGCCGACGCCGCCCCGGCCAGGTCCCGTCGCAACAAGGGCACCGCGACGCGCTGCCGGATCTGCAACAACAACCTGACCACCCCGGCGGCCATCATGCTGCGGCGGTGTGAGACGTGCGCGGCCGACATCGACGAGGACTTGTTGTTGAGGCTCAAGGCCTGGCGGATGGACGTCGCCAAGGAACAGAAGGTGCCGGCCTACGTCGTCTTCACCGACAACACCCTGATCGCGATCGCCGAGCTGCTGCCCGCCGACGAAGCGGCCCTGATCGCGATCCCGGGCATCGGCTCGCGCAAGCTCGAACAGTACGGACCCGACGTGCTGGAGCTGGTCCGGGCGGCCCGCTGAGGGCGATTGCGCAGGTCAGAAATTCGGTTGTGCGGCCCGGCGGCTACCCTTTAACCTCGAAACCGCACACCGCTGCCGGCTGAGAGGAGGCTCGCCACGATGATCACGAACGCGTTCGGCGTAGGCGTGGCCTCCGCGGTGCCGGCTGAAGGTCTGCCCGAGGCCGCCTCCCATGCTGCCCATGCCGCTGCCAAGGCGGCAGCGGTGAAGCACCGCGTCGCCGCCGCGACCGACGCGTCCGTGGATTGGGGCCCCACCTAACCAGCCCCCTTTGATGGCCACGGACCCGAAGTCAGCAGGATCCGTGGCCATTGTTTTCGGGTCGAAAACCCGCCCTGGTCCGGATCACCACGAAGGACAACCATCCGACCAGGAAGCAGGTGAGCAGGACATGTCGGCATTGCCAGTCCGAAGACCGACGCTGCCGGAATTGCCTTGTCACGTCGACGATCCCGACCTGTGGTTCGCCGAGGCCCCGGCCGACCTCGAGCGCGCCAAGACGCTGTGCGCGCCCTGCCCGGTGCGCCGCCAGTGCCTGACCGCGGCGCTGGAACGGGCGGAACCCTGGGGTGTGTGGGGCGGCGAGATCTTCGAGCGCGGCGCGATCGTGAGCCGCAAACGCCCGCGCGGACGGCCCCGCAAAGACGCCGTCGCGGCCTAGAACGCAGGAGCGGCCTAGACCGCCGCGGTGTCGGGCTCGGCGAAACCGGGGATCAGTTCCTCCGACAGCGCCTTGATCGGCACGTGCGCGTCCAGCTGGCACAGGATCGCGGCGACCGAGGCGATGACCCGCATCGGTATCGCCAGCTTGGGCGGCAGGTCCATCTGCCGGGCCGTCTTGATCTGCGACACCGACCGGTCGATCTGCACCACGGTCATCTTCTGCAGCCACTTGCGGGTGTAGTGGAAGACGTCGACTTGGATGGGCTCGACGTACTGGCGCAGCATCTCGTCGATGTCGCGCACCGAGACCTGCTGGCCCTTCTGGATGAAGCCGACCTTCTCCATCGTCGGCAACAGCAGGTCGTAGTTCTTGTCGCGGGCCAACCGGATCGTCATCCCGAGCTCGACGGGATAGCCACCGGGCAGGGGCGCGACGGCGCCGAAGTCGATGACGCCCATCCGGCCGTCGGGCATCAGCATGAAGTTCCCCGGGTGGGCGTCGCCGTGCAGCATCTCCAGCCGGCGCGGGGCGTCGAAGGTGAGCTCGAGCAGGCGGGTGCCGATCAGGTCGCGCTGCTCGCGGGTTCCGTTGCGGATGATCTCCGCCATGTGGATCCCCTCGATCCACTCCTGGACCACGACCTTGGGCGAGCTGGCCACGACGTGCGGCACCAGGAAGTGCGGGCTGTCCTGATACGCCTTGGCGAACCGGCGCTGGTTGTCGGCCTCGAGCCGGTAGTCGAGTTCCATCTCGGTGCGCTCGACCAACTCGTCGACCACGCCCTGGACGTCGGCGCCCGGCGAAAGCTGCTTGAGCACGCCGACCATCCGCTGCATCGTCTTCAGGTCGGCGCGCAGCGCCTCGTCGGCGCCGGGGTACTGGATCTTCACGGCCACCTCGCGGCCGTCGGACCACACCGCCTTGTGCACCTGGCCGATGCTGGCCGACGCCACCGGGGTGTCGTCGAACGAACTGAACCGGTCCCGCCACTTGGTGCCGAGCTGCGCGTCGAGCACCCGGTGCACCTTCGCGGCGGGCAGCGGCGGCGCGTCCTTCTGCAGCTTGGTCAGCGCCTCGCGGTAGGGCTCGCCGTACTCCTCGGGGATGGCGGCCTCCATCACCGACAGGGCCTGGCCGACCTTCATCGCCCCGCCCTTGAGCTCACCCAGCACCGTGAACAGCTGGTTGGCGGCCTTCTCCAGCATCTCCGCCTGGACTTCGTCCTTCGACTTGCCCGTCAACCGCTTGCCGAAGCCGAGCGCCGCCCGGCCGGCGAAGCCGACGGGGATGCTGGCCAGCTTCGCGTTGCGCGCCGCGCGTCCGCGTTTGATGTCTGACACACATCCATCATCCACGACGGTCAGCGCGCGGGACCGGTGATCCGGACCATAGGTTGTCTTTGCACTTGGGAGACATAGGAGAAAAGACAGCAGAGGAGGCAAAGCCATGGCAGCAAAGCAAGCGCAGCACGACGCCGCCGACGCCTTGTTCAGGGCGATCATCGAAACCCTGGACAAGAACCGCAAGGACGGCACCCTCACCGCGGAGATCCTGGAGGAATTCGCCAGGGCCTACGCCGCGGTGTCGACGTGCGTTCCGGAACAGGGACGGCTCGGCTAGCACGAGCACAGCGGGTGCCTGGTCCATTGCCGCGCGACGATCGACCCGGCGTCGAGGTCGAACTCCAGCGTGGCGTTCAGGGCCGGCGGCGGCGCGGGATCGGGCACCGCCTGCTGCCCGCGCACCGCCGCGATCACGCGGTTCACCTGGCTGAGTGCCAGCGCCGCCGTCGCGAGCAGGGTGGCCCGGTCGGCCACCCCGACGGTGTCGCGCAGCTGGGCGGCGATGGCCGGCCACGAGGCGTCGCGGTCGCTGCGGTGCAGGTCGGCGCAGCCCAGGCAGCTGGTCTTGCCGGGAATGACGAGCGGGCCCACCAGGCCGGTGCCGTCTCGCACCCGCACCGGAAGGTGCGGGACGCCCCGGCTGTGCAGGTCGCGCACCATGCGCGGGTCGGCGACCAGGAAGTCCGACAGCACCACGAGGTCGACGGCCGCGGGTGACACGGCCGCGTGCGGCTGGCTGCTGTGCGCGATGCGCGCCCCCGAGCAGCGCAGCGCGTCGGCGAGCAGCTCGGACAGCGGCCCGCGGCCGTGGATGCGGATGGACGGCGACCGGCCGGGGGACTTCGCGGATTCGGTCGCCACACCCGCCGCGACCAGCTGGGCCACCATGTCGTTCAGCCCGTCGGCGGCCCGCAGGCCGCGCTCGGCGGCCCGTCGGCGCAACTCCGAGAGCGGCGTCGGCGATCGCATGGACCGCAGCAAGCCGGCCAGGTCCGCCGCGGTCAGCTCACCCGGTGGACGCACCAGCACGGCGCGGCGCGGATCCCAGCCGACCTGCACGGCACCATCGGGCCGCAGCAGCACCGGCATGGCGGGGTTCAGCGCGTACATCGACAGCGTGGCGGCCGACATGGGGTCAGACTGTGCCACGCCGGCGGCAACCGCCGTCCTCAGCTATCCACAGGCCCGCGCTTGGGCGGAAGGCATTTAACGGCAACCCAATGCGGCCTAGAATTTCTTTCTGTTCTGACGGTGGAGGACCGCCGGGCTAGTGACAACCAGGGGCTAGCTATAGGTGGACTGACATGTCGTCTGTGATCGCGGCGCCGGAGCTAATGATATCGGCGGCAACGGATTTGGCGACCATCGGCACGAACGTCGGCGCGGCCCGGACGGTGGCGGCGGCCCAGACCACGAGGCTGCTGGCCGCCGCCGGCGATGAGGTGTCGGTGGCCATCGCGGCGGTGTTCTCCGCCCATGGGGAGGGCTTTCAGGCGCTCGGCGCGCAGGCGGCGGCGTTTCACGATCAGTTTGTGCTGGCGCTGAGCGCGGGGGCGGGCTCCTACGCCGACGCGGAAGCCGCCAATGTTGCGGCGTTTGCGGCCAATCCGGCGCAAGCGGTCGTGCAGGATGTGCTCGGCCTGATCAATGCGCCCTTCCTGGCGCTGACCGGGCGCCCGTTGATCGGCAACGGTGCCAACGGCGCGCCGTTGAGCGGGGCAAACGGCGCACCCGGCGGGTGGCTGATCGGCGACGGCGGCAACGGCGGGTCAGGCGGGTCTGGGTTCGCTCCAGGTACCGGCCCCGGCGGCCCCGGCGGCAACGGCGGGGCCGGCGGGCTGCTTTGGGGCAACGGCGGCGCCGGCGGCCCCGGCGGCCACGGCGTTGGGGACCTCGGCGGCGTTGGCGGTCACGGCGGGCGCGCAGGGCTGATCGGCGTCGGCGGAGCCGGGGGCACCGGCACGGGCGGCAACAACGGCGGGAACGGCGGGGCCGGCGGGCTGCTGTGGGGCATCGGCGGTGCCGGGGGCACCGGCTCCGAGACAGAGTCGGCCATGACCGGGGCCGGTGGCGCCGGCGGGCCTGCCGGGCTGTTCGGCCACGGCGGTGCCGGTGGCGCCGGCGGGTTCGGCCAGGTCGGTGGCGGTGGTGGCACCGGCACCGTCGGTGGCACCGGCGGCACCGGTGGTGCCGGCGGCATGCTGTTCGGCGCCGGTGGCACCGGCGGGGCCGGTGGGTTCGGTGCCACCGGTCCCCTCGGTACCGGCCTCAGCGGCAACGGCGGCGCCGGCGGGGCTGCCGGGCTCTTCGGCGACGGCGGCACCGGCGGCGCCGGCGGAGCAAGCACTGCTCACAACGGCGGCGCCGGCGGGAGTGGCGGCAACGGCGGTTTCCTCAATGGTGTCGGTGGCGCCGGTGGCGCCGGCGGCTTCGGCCTCATCGGCGGGACCGGCGGGGCCGGCGGGGCTGGCGGCACGCTGTCCGGTTCCGGTGGCGCCGGCGGCATCGGCGGGTTCGGCACCACCAGCGGCGGGGGTAATGGCGGAGGCGGCGGCAACGCCGGCATCGTCTTCGGCTTCGGTGGCGCCGGCGGCACCGGCGGCGATACCGCAGGCGGTCCCGGCGGCACCGGCGGCACCGGCGGCATCTCCGGGCTGATCGGCAACGGCGGCAACGGCGGCAACGGCGGCAACAGCGCCGCGCTCCTCATCGCAGCCGGCGGCGCCGGCGGCAAAGCGCGGTTATTCGGCGCGAATGGGTTGCCCGGGTCGGAGGGTTGACCCACAGCGCCGCTATCACGAGGTGACGACGATCGATTTCTGCCCGACTTTCCAGGCGGTCATGAATCTTTTGATGCTGACCTTGGTGTTGGCGTGATCGGCGTACGGGTCGTTGAGGTGCACGGTCTCGGTGTTCGTGTCGACCCCGGTGACGACGAGCAAGTGGTCGGGCGCGGTGCGCTGGTCGTCGCTGTCCAAGATCGTTCCGCCGTTGACCCACGCGATCACCTTGCGGTTGGCGCCGAGGTACTGCTCCAGGGCCGGCAGCCCGGTCTGGTCGGGCTGCGTGTCGTAGATCATCCGCGACTTGATGCCGTAGTGCTCGAGCAGCACGACGGTGTCGGCCATGTCGATGCCGCCGGCATCGGTTTCGTGGCCGGGGTCGCCGGTGGGAAGGTAGATCGGACCATCACGGATCACCGAGGGTGTGTTCTGTGCCAGCTTGATGATCTGCTTCTCCGTCGGAGCGTTGCCCGTGACCTCACCCACCACGTCGGCCACCGACGCCAGCCCGCAGGTGTCCTCGAGCGACTGCTGCACCCAATATTTGGCCGCCGCCTCCGGGTCGCCGTATACGCCGTCGGCGGCCGGCCGCGCGGTCGCCGACGGGCTGCCGGAGGCGCCGCCGGTGGCGCGCATCGACGGGGGCGCCGGGCCGCACGCCGCTACCGATGAAACGCCGGCGGTCGCGATGCAGGCGGCCGCCAGGGCGGTGCGCACCGCGGTGGCGATCCGGAGGTTGACCATGTTCGCTCGCAAAGACCGGCCCGACAATCGGTTGGTCGCAAAGTAGCACTTCAGCGGGCGGCCGGGGCCCAATCAGACATGATTCCAGCAGGACGGGTGAACGCGGCTCAGTTGTCCGCGCCGCCGCCGGCCGAGTCGTCGGTGCCGGAGTCTTCGAGCCGCGCGATGGCCTCGTCGATGCCGCTGGTGTCCCCGCCGATGACGCGGTCGATGAAGCCGGCCGGCTCGTCGAGGTCGTCGGCGCCGGGCAACAGGTCCGGGTGCTGCCAGACGGCGTCGCGGGCGTCCGCGCCGACGGCCTCGGTCAGCCGCTCCCACAGCGCCGCGGCCTCCCGCAGCTTGCGCGGCCGCAGCTCGAGGCCGACGAGCGTCGCGAAGGTCTGCTCGGCCGGGCCGCCGCTGGCCCGGCGCCGGCGTAGCGTCTCGCTGAGCGCGGCCGTGCCCGGGATCCGATCGCCCAGGGCCGCGGTGACCACCACCTGCACCCAGCCGTCGATCAGCGCCAGCAGGGTCTCGAGCCGCTCCAGCGCCTGCTGCTGTTCCGGCGTCGCCTTCGGTTCGAAAACCCCCTGGCCGAGCAGGCTCTCGATGGCCGCGGGATCGGACAGCGACGCGGGGTTGAAGTCGCGCGCCAGCTCCTCGATCCCGGTCATGTCGATCTTCATGCCCCGGGCGTAGGCCTCGACCGCCCCCAGCAACTGGCTGGACAGCCACGCCACGTGGCTGAACAGCCGGTGGTGGGCGGCCTCGCGCGCGGCCAGGAACGTCAGGATCTCGCTGCGCGGCTGCTCAAGCCCGGTGGCGAACGATTCGAGCGCGTCGGGCAGGATCGCGGCGACCCCCTTGGGGCCGAGCGGCAGACCGATGTCGGTCGAGGTCAGCACCTCACGCGACAGCCGGCCCAGCGCCTGGCCCAGCTGCGAGCCGAAGGCCATGCCGCCCATCTGCGACATCATCGCCATCAGCGGACCCGCCATGGTCTTGGCCTCTTCGGGCAGCGACGACGACCACACCGTGGCGATCTGCTCGGCCATCGGATCGCACAGCCGCTTCCAGGTCTGCATCGTGTTGTCGACCCAGTCGGTCGGGCTCCAGCCCACCGCCTTGGACGTGCCCGCGGGCAGCGCCGTCGCGCCGTCCAGCCAGGTTTCGGCGAGGTGGACGGCGTCGGCGATCGCCTTGCTCGTCGAGGCGGGAATGGGCGCGACGAACCCGATCGAGTTGGACGCGACGCGCCGCGCCAGCTCGTAGTTGACCGGTCCCGACGCCTCGCCGCCGGTCGCGGCGGTGCCCGCGCTGCTGAACATCTGGCCCAACTGGGTGAAGATCTGGCCCAGGTCGCCCATGCCGAAGTCCCCGCCCAGGCCGAAGGCACCCAGCGGGTCGGAGCCCCCCGAGCCGGAATCGGGATCTTTCTTCCCGTGCTTCTCGTGCTCCGGGTCCTCGCCGGAGGAGAAGCCGAAAGGCAGGTCAGGCATACCGCTAACGGTACTCACCGCCGGGGCGCCACGGGGTATCCCGGGTCACGCTCGTAGCTGAACGTCCCGGCGCTGGCTCCGGCTAGGGTAAGCGGCGTGAACAGGCGGATTCTGACCCTGATCGTCGCGCTGGTGCCGATCATCGTGTTCGGCGTGCTGCTCGCGGTGGTGACGGTGCCGTTCGTGTCGCTGGGGCCGGGCCCGACGTTCGACACCCTCGGCGAGGTCGACGGCAAGCAGGTGGTCGCCATCCAGGGCGCCGTGACACACCCGACGACCGGCCACCTGAACATGACGACGGTGTCCCAGCGCGACGAGCTGAGCCTGGGCGAAGCGCTGACGCTGTGGCTGTCGGGACAGGAACAGTTGATTCCGCGCGACCTCGTCTACCCCCCGGGCAAGTCGCGGGAGGACGTCGACAAGGCCAACAACGCCGACTTCAAGAACTCCGAGGACAGCGCCGAATACGCGGCCCTGGGGTACCTGAAGTACCCGGCCGCGGTGACGGTCGCGACGGTCACCGACCCCGGGCCGTCGGCGGGCAAGCTGAAATCCGGTGACGCCATCGACGCGGTCGACGGCAAACCGGTGGCCAACGTCGAGCAGTTCACGGGATTCCTGAAGAACACCAAACCCGGCCAGGTGGTGACGATCGACTACCGCCGCAAGAACGACGCGGCCGCCCCCATCGGCACCACGCAGATCACGCTGGGCACCAACAAGGATCGTGACTACGGCTTCATGGGTGTGGCGGTGCTCGATGCGCCCTGGGCGCCGTTCGTCATCGACTTCAACCTCGCCAACGTGGGCGGCCCGTCGGCCGGGCTGATGTTCAGCCTCGCGGTCGTCGACAAGCTCACCACCGGCGATCTGGCCGGCTCGAAGTTCATCGCGGGAACCGGCACCATCTCCGTCGACGGCAAGGTGGGCCAGATCGGCGGCATCACGCACAAGATGGTCGCCGCGCACGCGGCCGGGGCCACGGTGTTCCTGGTGCCGGCCAAGAATTGCTACGAGGCGACCTCGGACAACCCGTCCGGGTTGCGCTTGGTGAAGGTGGAGACGCTCGGCCAGGCGGTGGACGCGCTGCACACGATCACGTCGGGCGGTCAGCCGCCCAGTTGCTAGCCCCCCGGGCGGCCGCGCGCGATGCGTACAGTTGTGAGCTAGAAATCTCGGGAATCTCTTGAGCCCGGCCAGATCGATCAGGGAGCGTAGCCAGTGGGGATGCGGCCCACCGCACGGATGCCGAAGCTGACTCGGCGCAGCCGGATTCTGATCCTGATCGCACTGGGTGTGATCGTTTTGCTGCTCGCCGGCCCACGCCTGATCGACGCCTACGTCGACTGGCTGTGGTTCGGTGAGCTCGGCTATCGCGCGGTGTTCACCACGGTGCTGGTCACCCGCATCGTGGTCTTTCTGGTCGCCGGCCTGCTGGTCGGCGGCATCGTGTTCGCCGGGCTCGCCGTGGCCTACCGCACCCGGCCCGTGTTCGTCCCCAGCAACAACAACGATCCCGTGGCGCGGTATCGCGCCGTCGTGGTGTCGCGGCTGCGGGTGGTGGGCATCGGAATCCCGGTCGCGGTCGGCCTGCTGGCCGGCATCATCGCGCAGAGCTATTGGGTGCGGGTCCAGCTGTTCCTGCATGGCGGGACCTTCGGTATCAGGGACCCCCAGTTCGGCAAGGACCTCGGCTTCTACGCGTTCGAGCTCCCGTTCTACCGGCTGCTGCTCAGCTACATGTTCGTGGCGGTGTTTCTGGCGTTCCTCGCGAACCTGCTGTCGCACTACATCTTCGGCGGCATCCGGCTGTCCGGCCGCACCGGCGCGCTGAGCCGCTCGGCGCGCATCCAGCTGGTGACCCTGGTCGGAATCCTGGTGCTGCTCAAGGCCGTCGCTTATTGGCTGGACCGCTACGAGCTGTTGTCGCACACCCGCGGCGGCAAGCCGTTCACCGGCGCCGGGTACACCGACATCAACGCGGTGCTGCCGGCGAAGCTGATCCTGATGGCGATCGCGGTGATCTGCGCCGCCGCGGTGTTCTCCGCGATCACCCTGCGCGACTTGCGGATTCCGGCCATCGGCCTGGTGCTGTTGCTGCTGTCGTCACTGATCGTGGGCGCCGGGTGGCCGTTGATCGTCGAGCAGATCAGCGTCAGGCCCAACGCGGCGCAGAAGGAAAGCGAATACATCAGCCGCAGCATCGCCGCGACGCGGCAGGCCTACGGCCTGACGTCCGACCAGGTGAGCTACCGCAACTACACCGGCGACGGGCAGGCCACCGCCCAGCAGGTCGCCGCCGACCGGGCCACCACCTCCAACATCCGGCTGCTGGACCCCACGATCGTGAGCCCGGCGTTCACGCAGTTCCAGCAGGGCAAGAACTTCTACTACTTCCCCGACCAGCTGTCCATCGACCGCTACCTGGATCGCAACGGCGCGCTGCGCGACTATGTCGTCGCCGCAAGGGAACTCAACCCCGACCGGCTGATCGACAATCAGCGGGACTGGATCAACCGGCACACCGTCTACACCCACGGCAACGGTTTCATCGCGTCGCCGGCCAACACGGTGCGCGGAATCGCCAACGACCCCAACCAGAACGGCGGCTACCCCGAATTCCTCGCCAACGTCGTCGGCGCCAACGGCAGCATCGTGTCCGACGGGCCGGCGCAGCTGGACCAGCCGCGCATCTATTACGGGCCCGTCATCTCCAACACCTCCGCCGACTACGCGATCGTCGGGCGCAACGGCAACGACCGCGAATACGACTACGAAACCAGCACCGAGACCAAGAACTACACCTACACCGGGCTCGGGGGCGTCCCGGTCGGCGACTGGTTGTCCCGCAGCGTCTTCGCCGCCAAGTTCGCCGAGCGAAACTTCTTGTTCTCCAACGTGATCGGCGCAAACAGCAAGATCCTGTTCAACCGTGATCCCGCGCGGCGGGTGGAGGCGGTGGCGCCGTGGCTGACGACCGACAGCTCGGTGTACCCGGCGATCGTCAACAAGCGGCTGGTGTGGATCATCGACGGCTACACCACGCTGGACAACTACCCGTATTCCGAATTGACCTCCCTGGAATCGGCCACCGCCGACTCCACCGAGGTGGCGTTCAACCGGCTGGCGCCCGACAAGCAGGTGTCCTACATCCGAAACTCGGTGAAGGCCACCGTGGATGCCTACGACGGCACCGTCACGCTCTACCAGCAGGACGAGCAGGATCCGGTGCTGAAGGCCTGGATGCAGGTGTTCCCCGGCACTGTCAAGCCCAAGAGCGACATCACCCCCGAGCTCGCCGAGCATCTGCGCTACCCCGAAGACCTGTTCAAGGTGCAGCGGATGCTGCTGGCCAAGTACCACGTCAACGACCCGGTGACCTTCTTCTCCACGTCGGACTTCTGGGACGTGCCGCTGGATCCCAACCCCACCGCCAGCAGCTATCAGCCGCCCTACTACATCGTCGCGAAAAACATTGCGAAGAACGACAATTCGGCGTCATACCAGTTGATCAGCGCGATGAACAGGTTCAAGCGCGACTATCTGGCGGCCTACATCAGCGCCAGTTCGGACCCGGCGACGTACGGCAGGATCACCGTGCTGACCATCCCGGGTCAGGTCAACGGCCCGAAGCTGGCCAACAACGCGATCACCACCGACCCGGCGGTGTCCCAGGACCTGGGCGTGATCGGGCGCGACAACCAGAACCGGATCCGGTGGGGCAACCTGCTCACCCTGCCGGTGGGCCAGGGCGGCCTGCTCTACGTCGAACCCGTCTACGCCTCGCCGGGGGCCAGCGACGCCGCGTCGTCGTACCCGCGGCTGATCCGGGTGGCCATGATGTACAACGACAAGATCGGTTACGGCCCCACGGTGGGCGACGCCCTCAACGGGCTGTTCGGACCCGGCGCCGGCGCGACCGCGACGGGGATCCAGCCCACCGAGCCGGGCGCGGCGCCGGTCCCGCCGGCCAGCCCGCCCAGCCCCGGCGCCCCACCGGCGCCCGCCGCCCCACCGGGGCCGCCGCCGCCGGCCGCGGTGCCGCCGTCCCCGGACGGGTCGGTGACGTTGTCGGCGGCCAAGGCCGCCGCCCTGCAGGACATCCAGGCGGCGATCGGCGCGGCGAAAGACGCCCAGAAAAAGGGCGACTTCGCCGCCTACGGCGCGGCGCTGCAGCGACTCGACGACGCCATCAACAAGTACAACGCCGCCAAGTAACAACGCCGCGAAGTAACTGCTGAGCTGCCGCGAGCGTGCGGGTCTGTACGGCGACACGCCGTAAACCGCGGCATTCTGCGCACCTTCGCGCAGCGCTACGTGGCTTGCAGCCGGCGGGCGATTTCGCCGTAGCGCCCGAAGCGCTCGGGGTCGCCCAGCGCGCCAAAAGCGTTGTAGAACACCAGCCGCGTCGCGATCCCGGCGTACTTCGCCCTCAGCGCGTCGGCCAACCCGTCCCACGTCGACTCGGTGGCGAACGCGGCGATGTGCTCGTCGGTGATCTGGGCCGCCATCCCGGCGAAGTCGCCGGCCTTCTGCTTCTCCCGGATGCGTGCGGTCGTCCCCTCGAAACCCGCCTGGTCCCAGATGAACGCGTAGTTGGGTGTGCTGCCGTAGAACGACATGCTGGCACGCACCGACTCCCGCTCGGCGGCGCGCTCCTCGTCGGTGTCGCCGACGATCGTCATCACCGGCACGGTCATCGCGATGTCCGACGGCGAGCGGCCCGTCTTCGCCGCCCCCTCCGCGACGTTGGGCACCACGTGCCGTCTCAGGTAGCCGGGCTCGCCGAGCGGGTGCACATGCACGCCGTCGGCCACCTCGCCGGCCATCCGCAGCATCCACGGATTCACCGCCGCCACATCGACTTTCGGGTCGGGCGCGTCGATCGGTCCGGCGCTCCACTGCGGGGTGATGAAGTCGAGGTTGTAGAACTCACCGCGGTGCTCGAGCTTGCCCGTCCGGAACGCGGCGAAGCACGACTTGACGGCGAGCACGTAGTCGCGCAGTCGCGGACCCGGCCGCTCGAAGGCCATCCCGTAGCGCCGCACCACGTGGGTGCGCACCTGCGTGCCGAGGCCGAGCCGGAACTTCCCGCCGGTCGCCTCCTGCAGTTCCCAGGCGGCGGCGGCCGTGACGAACGGGCTGCGCGGGAAGGCCACCGCGACCCCGGTGGACAGCTCCAGGCCGGGCGCGGCCTGCGACGCGACGGCGGCGTTGAGGTAGGGCGTGCGCCCGGTCTCGGTCAGCAGCAGTCCCGAGAAACCCGCGGCTTGGGTCCGGCGGGCCAGGTCACCGATCTTGTCCAGCGGTTGCGGGACCGCCATCACGTCGACGCGCATGGCGGAACACTATGCCCCGCCGATTCAGCCGCGGGACGCGGTGCGGAATCTGTCCCGATAGGCCTTCGGCGAGACGCCGAGATGGTCGACGAACACGCGCCGCAGGGTTTCGGGGCTGCCGAACCCGGCCATGCGCGCCGTGTCGGCGACGGTGCGGCCGGCGTCGAGCGCGGCGCGGGCGGCGTCGATGCGCACCATTTCGACGTAGCGGGCCGGCGTCGTGCCGAGCTCGGACTGGAACAGCCGGGTCAGCTGCCGTGTGCTCAAGGAGGCCTGCGCGGCAAGCGTTTTCACGCTGTGGTCGGCCGCCGGGTCGGCCGAGATCGCCGCGGTGACCTTGCGCAGCGGGGACTGTGGCGGGGGCTCGGCCTCGACCAGCGTCGAGAATTGCGACTGACCGCCCGCGCGCTTGAGATAAACGACCAGCCACCGGGCCACGTCGCGGACCAGCTCCGTGCCGTGATCCATTTCGACGAGCGCCAGCGCCAGGTCGATGCCCGACGACACCCCGGCCGAGGTGAAGACGTCGCCGTCGCGGACGAAAAGCGCGTCCGGCTCGACGGCGACGTCGGGAAAGGCCCGGGCGAACAACCGGGCTTCGTGCCAATGCGTGGTGGCGCGCCGGCCGTTGAGCAGGCCGGCCTGCGCGAGGATGAACGACCCCGTGCAGATCGACGCCAGGCGCCGTGTGCGCTGTGCGGCCGACTTGACCGCGTCGACAAGCGCGGGATCGATCGCCCGCCGAGGCAGGTTGTCGCTCCCGGCGACCATGATGATGTCCGCCGACTCGATCGACGAAAGCGCGTCCGTGACGCCCAACCGGGTGCCGATCGAGGTCGTGACATCGTGGCCGTCCACCGACGCGATCTTCAGCTCGTAGTCGGCGCCGAAGCGGTTGGCCTCCGCGAAGACCTCGCCGGCTCCCGCGACGTCCAGCATCGTCACGTCGTCGAAGACGACGATCACCACGATCCGCGACCGCACGCCGGCTTGCGCCACGGCCTCATTGTCGCAATCTGGGGTAAAGACGGCTCAATCGCCATGGGTGGACCGGGCCTCGCACCAGCATACTGGCTGCATGATTACTCAGCCGACGGAAACCATCGCCGACGTCGTCGTACCGAACACCCCGCTGGTGCGGGAGATCACCGAGTACATCCGCGACGCAGAGAACGATCTGCTCTTCGACCATTCCCGCCGGGTGTTCCTGTTCGGAGCGCTGCAGGGCCGCCGCCGCGGGCTGCAACCGGACCTGGAGCTCCTCTACGCAGGGGCGATGTTTCACGACATCGGCCTCACCGAGCGCTACCGCACGTCCGCCCGGCGCTTCGAGGTGGACGGCGCCAACGCGGCGCGCGATTTCCTGCTGCAGCGCGGCGTCGACGAAGCCGACGCCCACAAGGTGTGGCTGGGCATCGCCCTGCACACGACGCCCGGCATACCCGAGTTCCTCGAACCCGAAATCGCCTTGGTCACAGCGGGTGTCGAGACGGACGTCCTGGGCATCGGCCGCGAGGACCTCTCGCCCGAAGCCCTCGCCGCCGTTACCGCCGCCCATCCCCGGCCGGACTTCAAGCGGCGAATCCTCGCCGCCTTCAACGACGGCATGAAGCACCGCCCGCACAGCACGTTCGGCACGGTCAACGCCGATGTGTTGGCGCACTTCGACCCGAAGTTCGTGCGCGACAACTTCGTCGACATCATCCTGGGCAACACCTGGCCCGAATAGGCGCCACTTCTCATTCCTGGACCACGTACTGTCCGCCGCGGAGACCGAGCCGGTAGTGATCCAGAAATTCCTGCGGATGATGAACATGGTCAGCCATCGCGCCGAGCTGTTCCATCCGTCCACGATGCTGCAGATGATCGCCAGACCCCGAAAGCGCATGTACGCAACGAGATAAGGACACCCGGGGCCGCGGCCATTTGTCGGGCGTGTCGGGCCATCGGTGACCCCTACGCCGAACCGCTGTTGCGCGCCACCGCGGGTCGAGTCCCCGACGCGTGTCGGATTCTGTGGGAAAGACGGCCCGAGCGGCACCGGTGCATGGCCACGCGGCGCCGGAAGATGGACATAGTCCACGAAGGAGAAGCGATCATGGCAATCCAGTCCATCGAGACCATAGCCGGCATCGTCATCCCCGACACGGCACTCGTCCGGGACGCGACCGACTTCATCCGCGGCGCCGAGGACGACGTGCTGTTCCACCATTCCCGGCGGGTCTTTCTGTTCGGCGCGCTGCACGGGCTCCGGGTCGGCCTGGCGCCGGACCCGGAACTGCTCTACGTCGCGGCGATGTTCCACGACCTGGGCCTCACCGCGCGCTACCGGACGTCGACCCAGCGCTTCGAGATGGACGGCGCCGACGCGGCGCGCGAGTTCCTGCTCGAGCACGGCGTCGGACAGGCGGACGCCGACAAGGTGTGGCTCGGCATCGCCCTGCACTCGACGCCCGAGGTTCCCGCGCGCCTCGACCCCGAAACCGCCTTGCTGGCAGCCGGTGTCAAGACCGACGTGGTCGGCGTCGGCCTCGAGGCCCTGGACCCGGAAGCGGTCGACGCGGTGACCGCCGCCCACCCGCGTCCCGACTTCAAGAACCGCATCCTGGCGGCCTTCAACGAAGGCATGAAGCATCGCCCCGACACGACTTTCGGGACGATGAACGCCGACGTGCTGGTGCACTTCGACCCCACGTTCAAACCGGGAAACATGGTCGACTTCATTCTCGGCAGCAACTGGCCCGAATAATGGAAGGGAGCGGGCAAATGGAGATCCATGAGGCGCTGTACACCACCAGGATGATGCGGCGGTTACGGCCGGACCCGGTCCCGCTGGACGTGCAGGCCCGCATCCTCGATGCGGCCGTCCGGGCACCCAACGGCGGCAACACCCAACGCTGGCACTTCGTGGCCGTCGACGATCCACAACTCATCCACCAGTTCGGCGAACTGTTCCGGCAGGCCCGCGCCCTCGAGTACGAGAAGTTCCAGACGGGGCAGGGACCGATGGTCGTGCCGGGACCCGGTGCCGACCTGGCGGCGCACGCCGAAACGATGCGCCGGATCAAGGGCTCGGGGAACTATCTGGCCGACCACTTCGACGAAGTTCCCCTGCTGCTCTTCGTGTTCGCGATCGACGACCTCGGCGGCGCCAACATCTACCCCGCGATCTGGAGCATCCTGCTCGCCGCCCGGGCCGAGGGCGTCGGCGGCGTCATGACGATGGTGCTCAACAACTTCCGGGACAAGGTGAACGAGATGCTGGGCGTGCCCGTCGAGGAGGGCTGGAAGATGTCGGCCATGCTGACCCTCGGCTACCCGCTGGGCAAGTGGGGCGTGGCGGCCAATCGTCGCCCCGTGCAAGAGGTTTCGTCCCGCAACCGCTGGGATGCCCCGTTCGGCGTCGAGGTATCGGAGCCGCTGTGGCCGCCTCAAGAGGTCCCGACGACCGGATTGGCCGCGGTCGGCTAGCGGTGCGGCGAACCATTCCGTCGCCTGGACCGTGACGGGGCGCGAAACAAGAGGCGTGGCCGCACAAGTCGGAAGCCGGTATAACAGGTCCGGGAGGTGGGTCAGATGGCCGGTGCGGGTGAATTCGGGGTCACGGTCGTGCAGCCGGGCGAAGGGGATTACGTGGCCCTGCCCGGTTTCGGTGCGGTGTTCAAGCTGTCCGGCAAGACCAACGCGGGCGAGGTCTCCATCGTCGAGCACCCGTTCGAGGTCGGCCTGCTGACCGCGGCGCACCGGCACACCCGCGAAGACGAGCACTCGATCGTGTTGGCGGGCGAGATCGGTTTCCGCTCCGACGACAGCGAAGTGGTCCTCGGCCCGGGCGGCTACATCACCAAGCCGCGCGGGCAGATGCACGCGATGTGGAACGCCGGCGGCGAGCCCGGCCGCATCATCGAGATCATCACCCCCGGCGGATTCGAGAACTACTTCCGCGAGCTGGGTGAGCTGCTCATCGAGCACGCGAATGACCCGGTCGGCAAGGTCCTGCACGAGCTGCCCGAATTCGGCGAGCTGGCGGACAAATACGGGCTGACCTACGGGTCGCCGGACTGGATGGATGACGTCGCGCGGCGATACGGGCTGAACCCGCCCTCACACTGAGGGGAAACGCGGCGCCCACGGTTCGGCCGCGACGCCGGCGACGCCGATGAGGTAGGCGATGGTGTGATACCAGCCGGCCGTGGCGGTCAGTTCGAGGATCTGTCGGTCGTCGAAGTCGGCGCGCAGGTCGCCGAACAGCTGGTCGGAGATGGCGCTGGTGTGGTGCAGATCATCGGCGAGGCGGATGATGTTGCGCTGCTGGGCATTCCAACAGGCGTCGTCCGGTCCGCCGTGCACGGTGGAAAACAGCTGCTCGTCGGTCAGGCCGAGCGGCTTACCGAAGGCGGCGGCGTGGACGCCCCATTCGTACTCGGCGCCACAGAGCGCACACGTCCGCGCGATCAGTACCTCGCGCGTCCGCGGCGCCACAACGCGGCTGCCCAGGATGCCCGCGCCCAGCGGACGCATCCGCGCCGCGAGCTCCTCGTGAACCGCCAGGGTGCGAAACAACGCCAGCGGCGCCACCGCCGAACCGGGCGGCATCCACTTGGCGAGAAACCGCTCGATGTCGGGCTCGTAGGGAGGCTCCAACGGAGCGATCCGGACTCGACGCGACACGACCCACCTCCGCGCTCTGATTATCGAAGCACCACGATAGCGCTCCGGAAATCAGAGCGCAAGAGGGCCGGGGAAGCTACGCTGCTGGGCGTGTCCGAAAGCTCGAAGGAACCGATCATGGCCCTGCTGGACTTGCTGGGGCGCCGGTGGGCGATGCGGGTCATCTGGGAATTGCGCGCCGACGAACTGACGTTTCGCCAACTCCAGCAACGCTGTGGCGGCGTGTCGGCCAGCGCGCTCAACAGCAGGCTGCGCGAGCTGCGTGACGCGGGCATCGTCGGCAAAGGCTCCGACGGCTACCGGCTCTCCGACGAGGGCCGCAGCTTGTTGGCGGCCTATGAGCCGCTGGGCAGGTGGGCCAAGCGGTGGGCCCGGCGCCAGGCCGGTGCGGCTCGCGGCGGCTAGCCTGCCGCCTCCTTGTCGAACTCCGAGGCGATGTCGCGGGCGACCCGCTTGAGCAGCGGGGTGACCTCGGTGGCCGACTTCAGCGTGACCCGGGCCGCGGGACCCGAGATCGAGATCGCCGTCAGTGACGGTGCGTCGGGCACCGGCACCGCGAAGCAGCGCACCCCGACCTCCTGCTCGCCCTCGTCGACGGCGTAGCCCCGCGAGCGGCACAGCTCGATGTCGGCGAGCAGCTCCTCGGGGGTCGTGTGCGAGTTCTCGGTCGGCGCGGGCATCCCGGTCCGCGACACCAGGGCGCGCACCGCGTCGTTGGGCAGCTGCATCAGCAGCGCCTTGCCCACGCCGGTGCAATGCGGGTAGACGCGGCGGCCGACCTCGGTGAACATCCGCATCGAGTGCGGCGAGGGCACCTGGGCCACGTACACGGCCATGTCGTTGTCCATCAGCGCCATGTTCGCCGTCTCGCCGGTGCGCTCCACCAATTCGACCAGATGCGGCCGCGACCAGGTGCCGACCAGTTGCGCCGCGCTCTCGCCGAGACGGATCAACCTGGGCCCCAACGAATAATGCCGGTTGGGCAGCTGCCGCAGGTAACCCATGCCCAGCAGGGTGCGCGCGAGGCGGTGGATCGTCGGCGCCGGCAGGTCGGCGCGCGCCGCCAGGTCGCCGAGCGCGCCCGTCCCGCCCATGGTCGCCAGGATCTCCAGCAGCTCGAATGCCCGCTCGACCGACTGAACGCCGCCCGTGCTCGGGCTTCCGTGGGTCCCGCGAGCCATCACCGCTTCCGATCCAGCCCCGAGGGCCCGTCATCCCGCCTGCGCTTTTTCGTATCACGAAATTGACGCCGGCAGCAAGCGGCCCGGCCGGTCAGTCGGAGGGCAGCGTCGCGAGCTCGTTGTATTCGGTGACGTTGTCGATCTCGGTGCCCATCGCGATGTTGGTGACCCGTTCCAGGAAGACCTCCACCACGACGGGAACCTTGTGTTCGCGCGCCAGTTGTTGTGCCCGGCCCAGCGCCGGACCGATGTCGGACGGCTCGGTGACCTGAATGGCCTTGCAGCCCAGTCCTTCCACCACACTCCGATGGTCGACGCCGTATCCCTTGGGCAGGTCGGCGTCGCCGGATTCCTGGGCGTTGATGTTGTCGAAGGCCAGCGAGACGCAGTAGTCCATGTCGAAGTTCAGCTGGGCCTGCCGGATGAGCCCGAGGTAGGAGTTGTTCACCACGACGTGCACGTAGGGCAGGTTGAATTGCGCGCCGACGGCGAGTTCTTCGATGAGGAATTGGAAGTCGTAGTCGCCCGACAAGCCGACCACCGTGGCGGTGGGGTCGGCGGTGACCACGCCCAGGGCGGCGGGCACCGTCCAGCCGAGCGGCCCGGCCTGGCCGCAGTTGATCCAGTGGCGGGGCTCGAACACGTTCAGAAACTGGCCGCCGGCGATCTGCGAGAGCCCAATCGCGGTGACGTAGCGGGCATTGCGCCCGAAGGCGCGGTTCATTTCCTCGTAGACGCGTTGCGGCTTGATCGGCACGTCGTCGAAGTGGGTCTTGCGGTGCAGCGTCTTCTTGCGAAGCTGGCAAGCCCGGACCCAGTCGCTCCAGTCCGGCAGCGTTCCCGCAGCGGCGCGCGCCGTCCCGAGTGCCACCAGTAGCTCCAGCGCGGCCCTCGCGTCGGACACGATGCCGAGGTCCGGCGCGAACACGCGGCCGATCTGGGTGGGCTCGATGTCGATGTGCACGAACCGACGGCCGCGGCGGTAGGTGTCGAGCCCGCCGGTGTGGCGGTTGGCCCAACGGTTTCCGATCCCGAACACGAAATCGGATTCGAGCATGGTGGCATTGCCGTAGCGATGCGCGGTCTGCAGGCCGACCATCCCGGCGGCCAGCGGATGGTCGTCGGGAATCGCGCCCCACCCCATCAGCGTCGGCACCACGGGGATGTTCAGCACCTCGGCCAGCTCGACGAGCAGGTCGCAAGCGTCGGCGTTGATGATGCCGCCACCGGCGACGATGAGTGGCCGCTGCGCCGTCTGCAGCATGTCGAGCGCCTTGTTGATCTGCGCCGGGCCCGCGGCGGGTTTGTAGACCGGCAGCGGGGCGTAAGCCATTGGGTCGAAGTCGATCTCGGCCAGCTGAACGTCGATGGGCAGGTCGATCAGCACGGGTCCCGGCCGCCCGGAGCGCATCAGGTGAAACGCCTGGGCGAACGCGCCGGGCACCTGCCCGGGCTCCAGCACCGTCATCGCCATCTTGGTCACCGGCGCCGCTATCGCCGCGATGTCGACGGCCTGGAAGTCCTCCTTGTGCAGCCTGTTCACCGGCGCCTGCCCGGTGATCGCCAGGATCGGAATGGAATCCGCGCTGGCCGAATACAATCCGGTGATCATGTCGGTGCCGGCCGGGCCGGAGGTGCCGACGCAGACCCCGATGTTGCCGGGCGCTGCCCGGGTATAGCCCTCGGCCATGTGGCTGGCGGCCTCGACGTGGCGGGCCAGCACGTGCCTGATCCCGCCGTGGGCACGCATCGCCGAGTAGAACGGGTTGATCGCCGCCCCGGGCAGGCCGAAAGCCTGTGTGGCGCCCTCGATTTCCAGAATCCTGACGGCCGCGTCGACCGTGCGCATCCGCGTCATCGCGCTAGCTTTCCCCGCGGCCCGAAAGCCGCTCGACGCCCAGCAGCAGGCCGGAGTGGTCGAGGGCCCCGTCGCCGTTGGCGAGCGCGGACGCCATCAGTTGCGCGACCACGGCGCCCAGCGGGATGACGACGTCGGCCTCGCGGGCCGCGCTGGTCACGATCCCCATGTCCTTGTGGTGCAGCTCGATCCGGAAGCCGGGGTCGAAGTCGCGGGCCAGCATCTTCGCGGCCTTCTGATCCAGCACCGCCGAGCCGGCCAGACCGCCGCCCAGCACCGTGACCGCCGCGTCCAGGTCCACCCCGTAGGCCCGCAGGAACGTGATCGCCTCGGCGAGCAGTTCGATGTTGCCCGCCACGATCAGTTGATTGGCGGCCTTGACGGTCTGTCCCGCCCCGTTCGGGCCGACGTGGACGATCGTCTTGCCGACCACCTCCAAAACCGGCTTGGCTTCGGCGAAATCGCGCTCGGTGCCCCCGACCATGATCGACAGCGACGCGTTCTTGGCGCCGGCCTCCCCGCCGGAGACCGGGGCGTCGACGAGGCGCAAGCCCCGGCGGGTCGCCTCGCGCGCCAGCTCACCGGTGACGTCGGGGCGGATCGAGGAGAAGTCGATCACCAAGGTCTCGGGCTGGGCGTGCGCGAAAACGCCGCCGTCCGAGGCCAATACGTCGTGCACGTCGGGGGAGTCCGGGACCATGACGGCCACCACGTCGGCATCCTTGACCGCCTCCTCGATCGACGCGGCCGCCACCCCGCCCGCCTCGACCAGCGCGGCGGTGCGCTCGGGCGAGCGGTTGTAGCCGACGACGGTGTGCCCGGCCCGAGCCAGGTGGCATGCCATGGGGCTGCCCATGATGCCCAGGCCGATGAAAGCGATGGTGCTCATTGACTCCTCGTTTCGACAAGTGCCGCAAGGGATTCGATGTTGACGCCGCCGCGGCCCCGCTCGGCCGCCGGCAGCCAGTCGAAGGTGTCGGGGCGGCTGGGCTTGTATTCCAAACCGATGTACCCGCCGTACCCGTGGTCGAGCAGGATCCCAAGATCACTGGCGAGCACGATCTCGCCGGTCCCCGGCTCCCCGCGACCCGGAGCGTCCGCGATCTGGACGTGACCCACCCGGTCGGCATGCGCATGCAGCGCGGCGGCCACGTCGTCGCCGTTGACGTGCAGGTGGTAGAGATCGGCCAGCAGCCGCAGGTTGTCGTACCCCGACCGGCTGCGCACCCGGTCGATGACCCGGATGGCATCCGCCGCGGTCCTGATCGGGTAGCGGGGCGCGCCGCTGACCGGCTCGATCAGCACCGTCGCGCCGATGCGCTGGGCGGCCTGGGCGGCGTAGGCGAGGTTCTCGGCCGCCACGTCGTCCTGGGCCGCCGGCGCCTGGCCCTCGATCCGGTTGCCGTAGAGCGCATTGAAGGCCTTGGCGCCCAGCGTCTTTGCGATGTCGACCGCGACGTCGACGCTGTCCCGGAAGGCGGTGACCGACCCGGGGTCGGACAGGATGCCCCGGTCGCCGCCGGCCATATCTCCCGCCGCGAAGTTCAGACCGCTCAGCTGGACTCCGGCGTTCCCGATGGCGCGAACGAACGTGTCCACGTCACCGTCCGGCGGTGCGGGCTCGGCGAAGGGCCACCAGAACTCCACCGCCTCGAAGCCCGCCTCCCGGGCCGCGGCCGGCCGCTTGAGCAGGGGCAGCTCGGTGAACAGGATCGAACAGTTCACCGTGTAGGTCACAGACACCGCGCCGTCCTTCCGCAATACGAAATAAAGTATTCAAATTACGGAATCAGTGAAGGCGCTGTCCCCGCACCTTGTCAACCGGTACCGCCGGTCTTTTCGCGCGAAGCCTGGTCACGGGCCGTGTACTTGAGCCAAAGCTCTACTGACAACGGGGGTTTCCTTTGACAGTCAAACGTGAGCCGTGCCACCGTGGCTTGAACGAAATAGCAATTCCGATATACGAAATGGAACTCGCCAATGACGGCACTCGACGAACGCGACCTCGTCACCAGCATCCCGAACGTGGTTGTGCTCACCGACCCGGACGTGACCGAGGGCTACCGGCAGGACCGGGCCAAGGATCCCGGCGCCGGGCGCCCGCTGGCGGTGGTGCGGGCCAGAAGCACCGAGGACGTCCGGGCGGTGATGCGCTGGGCCGCCGCGGCCGGGGTGCCGGTGGTGCCGCGCGGTGCCGGTTCCGGTCTGTCCGGCGGCGCCACGGCGGTCGACGGGGGCATCGTGCTGACCACCGAGCTGATGCGCCAGATCGACGTCGACCCGGTGACACGCACCGCCGTGGTACAGCCGGGGCTCCTCAACGCCGAGGTGAAACGCGCGGTGGCCGAGCACGGCCTGTGGTATCCGCCCGATCCGTCGTCCTTCGAATTCTGTTCCATCGGCGGCAACGCCGCGACCAACGCGGGCGGGCTGTGCTGCGTGAAGTACGGCGTCACCACCGATTACATCCTCGGCCTTGAAGTCGTACTGGCCGACGGGAGCGTGGTGCGCCTCGGTGGTCCGCGCCTCAAAGACTCGGCAGGTCTTTCGCTGACCAAGCTGTTCGTGGGCAGCGAGGGAACGCTCGGCGTCATCACCGAGCTGACGCTGCGGTTGCTGCCACCGCAGCCGCCCGCCAGCACCATCGTCGCCTCGTTCGCCACGGTGCGCGACGCCACCGAGGCGGTCTGCAACATCACGCGCGTCATGCGACCCGCGATGCTCGAATTCATGGACCAAACCGCGATTTCCGCGGTCGAAAGCCACCTCAGGATGGGCCTGGATCTCGGGGCGCGCGCGATGATCATCGCCCAGTCCGACTCACCCGGCGATCGGGAGGCCGAAACCGCCTTCATGGCAGGGGTTTTCGAACGCGCCCATGCCACCGACGTGTTCGCCACCGACGACGCCGCGGAAGGCGAGGCGTTCACCGCGGCGCGACGGTTCGCCATCCCGGCCGTCGAGCGGCTTGGCGACCTGCTGCTCGAGGACGTCGGCGTGCCACTGCCGGCGCTGCCCACGCTCGTCGAGGGCATCGAGGCCATCGCCAAGGAGCGCGACATCGTCTGCGCGGTGATCGCGCACGCCGGCGACGGCAACACCCATCCGCTGATCGTGCACGACCCGGCCGATGCAGACCAGTCGCGTCGCGCGCATCTCGCGTTCGGCGAAATCATGCAGCTGGCAATCGAACTTGGCGGCACCATCACCGGTGAGCACGGCGTGGGCCGGCTCAAAAAGGCGTGGCTGCCGGACCAGGTGGGCCCCGACGTGATGGAACTGACCCGCCGCATCAAGCGGGCCCTCGATCCGCAGAACATCCTCAACCCCGGGGCGGTGCTCTAGATGTTTCAGCCCGACTTCACCCCCGTCGCCCATTCCCTCGCCTGGAGCGCGGCCGTCGCCGCGCTGCCGTTGGTCATCATGTTCGTCCTGCTCGGCGGGCTTCGGCTGCGTGCGCCCATCGCCGCCGCGGTCGGCGTAGGCACGGCGGCGCTGATCGCGTGGGGGGTCTATCACATGCCCGTGGCGCAGGTCGCCGACTCGGCGGTGCTCGGGTTCGCCTACGGGATGTTTCCGATCATGTGGTTGGTGCTCAACGCGATCTGGATCTACAACCTGACCGTGCAGACCGGCCACCGCGACGTGCTGTGCCGGTCCATGGCCTCGATCTCCCCCGACCACCGGGTCCAGGCCGTCATCGTCGCCTTCTGCTTCGGCGCGCTCATCGAGGGCCTGGCCGGCTTCGGCACGCCGGTGGCCATCACGTCGCTGATGTTGGTGGCGCTGCGCTTTTCGCCGCTCAAGGCCGCCTCCGTGGCGCTGGTGGCCAACACCGCGCCGGTGGCGTTCGCCTCCCTCGGGATCCCGATCGTCGCGCTGTCGGGGGTCACCGGGCTGCCGCTGGACACGCTCGGCGCGATGGTCGGCCGGCAGACCCCGATCCTGGCCTGCATCGTGCCCTTCATCCTGATCTTCATGGTCGACGGCCGCGCCGGCCTCAAGCAGGCCTGGCCGGCGGCCGCGATGGGCGGCGGCGTCTACGCGATCGTCCAGTTCTTCTGTTCCAACTTCTTTTCCGTCGAGCTCACCGACATCGCCGGGTCGATCATCAGCGCGGGTTCCATCGTGCTGCTGCTACGTGTGTGGCGCCCCAAGGCGTCACCGGTGGCCGCGACCGAGGAGGTCGCGCTGAGCGCTGAATCCGGAAGCCTGACAGCGCCTTTGGGCGCCGCCCCGCACAACGACCGCTCGGACGTCTCCGTGCTGACCGCCCACCCGGCCAGCGGGGTGCGCGAGGAGGTGGTCGACTCGCGCAAGGACGTCCTGCTGGCCTACGCGCCGTACGTGATGGTCACGGTGATGTTCACGCTGTCGATGTGGAAGCCGTTCACCGCGCTGCTCAAGCACGGCGGCACCAGCTTCGCCTGGCCCGGCCTGCACGTCGCCAACGCGGCGCACAAGGCCTCCCCGCTGACCATCTACAAGCTCGACTTCCTGTCCGCCGCGGGCACATTGCTTCTCGTCAGCGGTCTGCTCACCATGCTGGTGCTGCGCACTTCGGTGAGCCAGGCGGTACGGGCATACGCCCAGGCGGCGGTCCAATTGCGCAGCGCCGCAATCACAGTCGGCCTGGTGCTGGCGCTCGCCTACCTGCTCAACCTGTCGGGGGAGACGACCACCCTGGGCCTGTGGATCGCGGGCGCGGGCGGCCTGCTGGGGATCGTCGCGCCGATCATCGGCTGGCTGGGTGTCACCGTCACCGGTTCGGACACCTCCTCCAACTCGCTCTTCGGGGTGCTGCAGGTCAGCGCCGCGCATGCGGCCGGCCTCAGCCCGACCCTGCTCGCGGCGGCGAACTCGTCGGGAGGCGTGATCGGCAAGATGCTCTCGCCGCAGAGCCTCGTCATCGCCACCGCCGCGGTGCAGATGAAGGGCAAGGAGGGTGACCTGTTCCGCAAGGTGTTCAAGTGGAGCATGTTCTTGCTGGCGCTGATGTGTCTGTTGGTCTACCTGCAGAGCACTCCGTGGCTCGGCTGGATGGTCGTGTGATGGGCGGCCACATCGTGCTGGCGCCGGACAAGTTCAAGGGCTCGTTGCGGGCGGAGGAGGCCGCGCGGGCCATGGCGCAGGGCGTGCGGCGGGCCGACCCACAGGCGACCACGGTCGCCTGCCCGGTCGCCGACGGCGGGGAGGGCACCCTGGACGCCGTGCTGGCCGCCGGATTCCGGCGCATGGATGCCTATGTCAGCGGACCGACCGGTGCGGGGGTGCGCACCGCCTACGCGCGCAGGGGCACGCGCGCCGTCATCGAGCTGGCCGACGTCTGCGGTCTGCAGCGGCTGCCGTCGGCGACCCCGGCGCCGATGACGGCCACCACCTACGGGCTGGGCAGTGTGATCGGCCGCGCGCTCGACGACGGCTGCCGCGACATCGTCGTCACCGTCGGCGGCAGCGCGAGTACCGATGGCGGCGCCGGCATGCTCGTCGCGCTGGGAGCCGAAATCCTTGACCAACAAGGCAACCCGATCCCGCCCGGGGGTCTCGGTCTGGCGCGGGCCGCTCGCCTCGACCTCAGCGGGCTGCATCCGGCCATCGGCGAGAGCGCCTTCACGCTCGCCGCCGACGTCGACAGCCCACTGTGCGGACCGCACGGCGCGGCCATCGTCTACGGACCCCAGAAGGGCGCCCACGGCGACCAGGTCGCGGCGCTCGACCGCGGCCTGTCCCGCTGGGCGGATCTCGTCGACCGGGCGACCGGCACCGACTGCCGCAATCAACCCGGCGCCGGCGCCGCGGGCGGCGTGGGCTTCGCGGCGCTGTCGGTGCTCGGCGCACGCATGCGGCCCGGCATCGAGATGATCCTCGAACTGATCGACCTGGACCGAAACCTGGCCGGCGCCAAGGTGGTGGTGACCGGCGAGGGGTCCCTCGACGTGCAATCGCTGCGCGGCAAGGCGCCCGTTGGTGTGTCCCGGCGTGCCCACCGGCACGGCGTGCCGACCTTCGCGATCGCCGGGGTGTCCACCCTGACCGGTCCCCAGGCCCGTGCGGCGGGCTTCGCAGCGGTCCGCACCCTGAACGAACTCGAGCCCGATCTGCAGCGCTGCACCACCCACGCCGCCGGTCTGCTGACGCGGGCCACCGAAGCGCTGATCCGGGAATCCACGGCGCGCCAGGGAGGAAAAGATGAGTGAGCCCTACTACGACGAGCGCACGGTGCTGCACTGGTACGACTTCGCGTGCCCGTTCTCCTATCTGGGGCAGCATCGGACGGCCCTCCTCACCGAGGCCGGATTCGACGTCGTCCTGCTGCCGTTTCAGGCGCACCCGGGCATGCCGCCCGGTGGCCTGCCGATGAAGGTCGGACCCGGAACCAGGCACGCGATGATCGAGCGGCATGCGCGGGCGCTGGAGATGCCGTTGCGCTGGCCAACGCGGACACCGCACGGTCGGCGGGCGCTGGCGGCCGCGGAGTGGGCGCGGCTCCATCAGCCCGACGCTTTCGCCGAATTGCACCGCCGAGTGTTCGACGCGCAGTTCGTTTTCGGTGAGGACATCGACGACCAGGAGGTCATCGACCGGCATGCCCTCGCGGCGGGCGTCGACGTGCGCCGCCTGCACGCCGCCCTGGCCGACGGCACCGCGGTGGCGGCCGTCGGTCAGGCCGAGTGGGTGGCACGGCACCGCGGCGTCGACGGCACGCCGGCGTGGCTGGTCGACGGGCGTTTGATGATCGGCCTGCAGCCCGTGGGCGACTTCCGGTGCCTCGGCGCCCTGACCGCGCGCGTACGCCGCTGAGAAACCCGCTGGTCACGCCGCGATTTGGCCGCCGCGACGCGAATTCGGTAACCTGTCATTTACCAACGCGGGGTGGAGCAGCTCGGTAGCTCGCTGGGCTCATAACCCAGAGGTCGCAGGTTCGAATCCTGTCCCCGCTACCAGGTGAAATGGCTCCCGGAGATCCTCCGGGAGCCATTTTCATGCCCGGTGTGCACCCTTTGGGAACATTAGCGGCTAACAGTTCTGGGGAAGACTAGAACAGTCGAACGGCGCAGACACCGCAAGGTCGCGGTCGCCCAGGATCGCGTTTGCACGCTGCGCTTGTTCCCACTCTTTCGGATCGCGTGAGATCGCGTAGAGCAGGACGTCAGTGTCAACGAACCGCACGGTCGTGGACTGCGTCCCGGCTCAGCCGATCGCGTGCGCTGAACCGGCGAATTTCTTCCTGGACCGTCCGCCGCTTTGCCTCGAGCCGGGAGAATTCGGCCGCCCGCTCAGAAAGCGAATTCAAATAATCCGCGACGAGGGCGCTTACGGAGGTGCCGAGCTCTGCGGCTCGAATCCGTGCAGCGCGGTAGACGTCGTCAGGGACAGAGACCGTCACCTTCTTCACAGCTTCACGGTACGGCAGTTACTGGGACGCTCCCCGGGATCGCGGCCCGGCTAGCTCCCCGGTCATCGTCCGCGGCTGAACTCGTTGACGAGCAGTTCCAGACGCTCCGAGTCGAATTCAGGGCGCAGTCGTCCGGTGCGGCCGAGGGTGACCAGCCCGTGCAGCGCGGCCCAGAACACCTCGGTGAGCGTGTCGGCGTCCTGGCCGCCGGCGACCATGCCGACGGCTTGATGCAACGCGGCGAAGGCCGCGATGAGCTCCGGCGGCGTGTCCTCGGCGGCGAAGCGCAGGCCGGTCGCGCGGGTGAACATCGCGTCGTAGACCGCCGGGTTGTCGCGGGCGAAGTCAAGGTAGGCGCGCGCGATCCGGGTCAGGGTGTCACCGGCAGCGCCGGTCTCGGAGTGGGCGGCCCGGATCACCTCGGCGAGTTCGGCAAACCCGTCGAGGGCGACGGCGTCGGCGATCTGTTCCATGCCGGTGAAGTGCTTGTACAACACCGGCTGGCTGTACTCGATCTCAGTGGACAGCCGCCGTGTGGTGACGGCGTCCCAGCCTTCCGACTCGGCCAGCCGGCGCGCGGTCCCGACGATCAGCCGCCGACGGGCGGCCCGCTCGCGCTCACGTCGATCCTCCGGAGGCATACCCGAAGATATCACAGCTAGAAAAGCTAGCAATGCTATTGACGCGAGCAGCGCAGAGGGTTAGCGTTGCTAACACCTACGAATGAGGGGAGCTGTGACATGGCTTTGGATGACATCACCCGCGCCGCGGCACTGATCGCGGTGCTGGGTAGCGCGGTGGTCTACGGCACCGACGTGTTCTGCGCGATCGCGCTGCGACCGGCCTTGGCGTCGGTCGACAACGATGCCCTGGTCGCCGTGATGGGGCGCGTGCACCGGTACGCCGACCGGCGCATGCCGGTGCCCGGGGTGCTCGGCGTCATGGCCACCGCTGCGAGCGCGGTGCTGGCCGCGGTCACCTCGCACTGGGCGCAGACGATCGCGGCGGGCGTCGCGCTGGCTCCGCTGCTGGCCTGGCTCGTGCTCTACACCCGGGTGAGTGCGCCAATCAACCGGCAGATGACAGCGGCCACCGACGCGGGCCACACGCTCCCGAACGGGCTTGCGCTGCAGGCCAAGTGGGACTCGATCATCGGCGCCCGCGCGCTGCTGCAGGGCGTGGCCGTGGTCGCGCTCTGCGTGGTGCTGATGAACTGACACGCCATACCTGGCCGAATTCGCCTGAAGGAGAACGACTTCCATGTTTCAACTCCGGACCTACACCCTGCGATCGCCGGAAGCGCTGCACCGTTACGCGGCGGTGCACTGGGCGCGCCACCTGGAAACCTTCCCGACGTTCGGGGTCACCACCCACGGGGTGTGGACCGAACACGGCGAAGGCGCGAATCGCCTCGTCGCGCTGATCGGCTATCCACCGGGCGCCGACCCCGAACAGCTCACGCGGCACATCATGGGCAGCCCGCAATTCGCCACCGACATGGCCGGCTTCGACGTCGGCGACATCGTCGACGTTCGGACGACACTGCTTGACCCGACACCGTTTTCACCGATTCGCTAACGACACCCCAGGAGCGTTCGACATGACCATCACCACCACCATCGGCTACGTCCTCGCCGGACTCCTCGCGGCGGCCATCATCTTCATCGGCGCGCGCTTCCTGGTCGCGCCGCGCGTCGCCGCCGCCGGCTACGGCGTGCTCCCAGATCTGGACCAGCCCGGTGCGGGCGCCTACCTGAGCGTCAAGGGCGTGCGCGACATCGCCACGGGACTGTTCGTCATCATCCTGATGGCCGCGGGCGCGACCCACCTTGTCGGCTGGGTGATGTTGGCCGCCACCATCATTCCGCTCGTCGACGCCTCCATCGTGCTGCGCAACGGCGGCTCCAAGTCGATCGCCTGGGGCGTCCACGGCGGCACCGCGGTCGTCATGCTCATCACCACCGCGCTGCTGCTCGCCTCCTGATCACAGCGGGGCTGCAGCGCCTGGCCCGCATCGGCACCGCCGTCGACCCCGACCGGCGCCTCGCCCCGTCGCGACTGCTGGGCGCGCTGAGCCGGGTGTGACCGGGGCAAAGCCCCGACCCTCGACCGGTATGACGACGATCACACGCCGCCCGGGAATTGCTTCGATATCGAAGCAAGGTGTACCGCCCGTAGCTGCTTCGAATTCGAAGCAATCGACCAAGGAGGGAAACCATGAAGGCTGTGCGGTACCACGAGTACGGCGGTAGCGACGTGCTGCGATACGAGGAGGCCCCGCGCCCGGTGCCGGGCCCCGGGCAGGTGCTGGTGAAGGTGGCGGCCACCTCGTTCAACCCGGTGGACGCGGGCATCCGCGGCGGCTACCTGGCGCAGGTGTACACGATCAGCTTCCCGCACATTCCCGGCGTCGACGTGGCGGGGACCATCGCCGAGGTGGGCGAGGGCGTGCGGGGCTGGAACGTCGGCGACGCTGTGGTGGCGTTCCTGGCGCTCGACGCCGACGGTGCCGGCGCCGAGTACGCGCTGGTGCCGTCCGAATTGCTGGCCGCCGCCCCGACGACGGTGCCGCTGGCCGACGCGGCGGCCCTGCCCGAACCCGCGTTGACGGCCTGGCAGGCCCTGTTCGAGCTCGCCGGGCTCAGCGCCGGCCAGTCGGTTCTGATCAACGGCGCCTCCGGTGCGGTCGGTGGGTACGCCATCCAGTTGGCCAAGCAGGCCGGAGCCGTCGTCACCGCGACCGCCAAGGCGCGTGACGCCGCGCGGCTGCGCGGCCTGGGTGCCGACCGCATCGTCGACTACATCGACTACACCCGGTCGCCGATCGAGGTCGAGGGTGCACCGTTCGACGTGGTGCTCAACCTGGTCAGCACCACCGACGAGCAGACCGAAGCCCTCATCGGGTTGGTCGCCGACGGCGGAGTCCACGTCGGCACCATGGTTTTCGGGCCGGAGAACCCCGGCCGGGGAGTGCGCACGCAGCGCGTCTTCGTTCGCAGCGACGCCGCCCAGCTCGCCGGGCTGGTCCGCCGCGTCGACGACGGGCAACTGCGCATCGAGGTCGCCGACCGGCGCCCGCTCGAGCAGGCCGCGGCCGTGCACGAGGACTCCGACTCCGGCCGCCTGCACGGCAAGACCATCCTCCTGCCCGCCGACCAGTAACCCACTCCCACAACCAGATTCAGTGAAGAGGAATAGCCGAGGCCGCCCAGGCCGCGCGAATGCCGGCCTGGGACCCGGAATGACGTGACGTACCCTGAAAGGAGACAGCATCATGGGCAAACTCGCACTCGTCACCGGGGCCACGTCGGGAATTGGGCGCGCATATGCGGACCGCCTCGCCGCCGATGGCCACGACCTGGTGATCGTGGGCAGGCGCGCGGAGCGGTTGGCGGAGTTCGCCGACGCCCACCCCGACGTGCAGGTCCGAACCGTGGTCGCGGATCTTTCCGCCGCCGAAGACGTCGCCCGGGTCGCCGAGATCTGCGCCGCCGAGCCGCTGACGATGCTGGTGAACAACGCCGGTGTCGCCCACTACATGCCGTTGGCCCAGTTGCCCGCGAGCAAGGCCGCCGAACTGGTCAACGTGAAAGTGCTTGCCCCCACGATGCTCTCCCGCGCAGCGGTCGGCGGGATGCTGGCGCGCGGCACGGGCGCGATCGTCAACATGGCGGGCATGATCGCCTTCAGCGGCCCCGCGCCGCACTCGCAGATGCCCCGCCGCGCCGTCTACGCCGGGACCCTGGCCTACCTCGTCACGATGTCGCAGACCCTCGGCGCCGAGCTGGAGGGCACCGGGGTCGTCGTGCAGGTGGTGTGCCCCGGGGTGGTGGCGACCGAGTTCCACGAGCGGCAGAACATGGACCTCAGCGCGGTGCCCCGAATGAGCGCCGACGACGTCGTCACCGCCAGCCTGCGTGGCCTGCAGTTGGGCGAGACGGTCTGCGCCCCCGGCGTCGAGGACGCGAGCCTGCTCGACGCGGTCTTCCGGGCGGACCTGGCCGCCTTCGGCGCGCAAAGCCCCGAACTCGCCACGCGCTACCGCGGCTGAAAGACGACGTTCGAATCGATTCGATGTCGAAGCACTACGCTCGGGGGGTGGCGAAGGCCCTCAACCCCGTCCAGCTGCGCACCTACTTCGCCTTGATGGAGTCGGTCAGCCTGCTGCAGCACGCGGTGCGACAGCAGTTGCTGGCCGACGGCGGCCTGAGTTACGTGCAATTCGAGATTCTGGCGAAGCTGGCCGACTCCGATCGCCCACTCACCATGACCGACCTGGCCGACGGCGTGGTGTACAGCCGCTCCGGCCTCACTCATCAGGCCGGGCTACTCGAAGCCGCAGGCCTCATCACCCGCGCGGCGTCGCCGGATGACCAGCGCGCCACGGTCGTCGGCATCACCGAGGCGGGCCGTGCCCGCGTCGCCAAGGTGCTGCCCGGCCACATCGAGGTCGTGCGCGACCTCCTGTTCGACTCGCTCTCCGATCGCGACGTGCGCGCCCTCGGCGACATGATGAGCCGCGCCCGCGACCACATGCGTTCTCGGCCGCCCCGATCGGCCGCACGACGCAACCGGAACGCCGGCGCCACCTGAGGGCGCGCGCCAGCAGCGGAAATGGCTTCGGAGGACACTTTGAAGCCATTTTCCTGCTGAACGGGGACGCCTCTGGGACCATTAGCGCGTGACCGTGCGCCAGGCCGACGCCATGAGCCCTGCTCGAGGGGTTACGAGCACTGCTCAACGGGCTTCGGCCGAGCGCCCGGCGGAGCCCGGATTCCGCGACGACATCGAGGGCTTGCGCGGCTTCACGTTGCTGGCCATCCTCGGCTTCCACATCTCCATGCCCGGCGTCAGTGGTGGCTTCGTCGGCCCCGACATCTTCTTCGAAATCTCGGGCTTCGTCATCACCGGGCAGCTCTGGCGCCAGGTGAGTACCACCGGCACCATCGGGCTGCGCAAGTTCTACGGGGCCCGCGCCCGCCGGCTGCTGCCGGTTTCGGCCACCGTCGGCGTCGTCACCGCGATTGCCGCGGCACTGTTGCTACCCCTGGTGCAGGCGCAAAGCGCCTTGAAGGACGCCATCGCGTGCGCGCTGTACGTCCCGAACTTCTGGTTCATCTTCCAGCAGGTCGACTATTTCGCCGGCGGCGTGCCCTCGCCGTTCCAGCACTACTGGACTTTGGGCGTGGAGGAACAGTTCTACCTGCTGTGGCCGCCCCTGATCGTCGGCACGGCGTGGCTGATCCGGCGGTCGCGTCGGCGCGCGAAGGCCGGTGCGGCCCCAGCACAGAGCCCGTCGAGAAGTCCGTCGAGAAGCCCGTACCTGGTGCTCGTGACGCTGATCGCAGCCGTGTCGTTCGCGCTGTCGCTGCTGATCACCTACGTGATGCCGCTGGCGGCGTACTTTTCGCTGTTCACCAGGGCCTGGCAGTTGGCCGCCGGCGCCCTGGTCGCCCTCACCGCCGAGTACTGGCGCCGGCTCCCGGCGCGAGCCGCGGTGCTCACGGGCTGCGGCGGGATGGCCATGGTCCTGTGGGCCTGCATCTTCTTGACCCCGGACGTCCCGTACCCGGGTACTGCCGCGCTGTTGCCGGTGCTGGGCACCGCGTTGGTGCTCGGCGCCGGCTGTTCGACGCCGTCGCAGGGCGCCGGGCGCGTCCTGGGATGGTCTCCGATGCGGGCGGTCGGACGGCTGTCCTACTCGTGGTACCTGTGGCACTGGCCGGTGCTGGTGTTCGCACCGATTCTGGTGGGCCACCCGCTGGGGCTGGCCGGCAAGTTCGTGGCCGCGGTCGTCGTCTCCGGCGGGCTGGGGTGGCTCACGCTGCGTTTCATCGAAAACCCGTTGCGCTACGCCGCCCCGCTGCGTAAGTCGCCGATGAAAAGCCTGGCGGTCGGCGGCGTCGCGACGTCGGCGGCGGCCTGTGTGGGCGTGGCGTTGCTGATGTGGGTGTCGTCTCTGCCGATGCCCGTCCCGATTGCGCTCGGCGCGCAGGCCACCCCGCTGACGATCGCCGCGCCGCCTCGCCCGGCGGCGGCCGACATCGAGGCCTACGACGCGGCGGTGCAGAACGTGTTCTCGCAGGTACAGGCCGCGGTCGCGTCATCTGCCGAGTTGAGAGCCGTACCGGCGAACCTGAGCCCGTCGCTCGGCGATGCGGCGGGCGAACTCGGAGCCATGTTGTTCAACGGTTGCCTGCGCGCGCCTTTCCAGGCCGGACAGCCCGAGTGCGCGATGGGCGATACCGCCTCCAAAACGACGGTGGCCATGGTCGGCGACTCGCATTCCTCGATGTGGATTCCGGCGTTCCGGCAGATCGGCTCGCAGCGGCCCTGGCGGCTCGAGGCGATGGCCAAGGCGGCTTGCCCGATGCTGGATTTGCCCGTCGCCAACCCCATCGTCAGCCCGCTGGTCGAATACTTTGAACGTTGCGGGCAATGGCGCGGTCAGATCCTGGCCCGGTTACGCGCCGAGCATCCGAAACTGGTCATGGTGAGTGTGTTTCGGGGGTACACGGCGACCCACAGCAACGGCTTCCGGTCGGGTTTCACGTCCTATGACCCGGCGTGGATCGACGGCCTGACCCGCCTGGTGCGAGAACTGCGCGAGACCGGCGCCAAGGTGCTGGTGCTCGGGCCGCTCCCGCACCTCACCACCGCGGTGCCGGGGTGCCTGTCCGAGCACCTCACTGACGCGACGGCTTGCTCGCCGCCCATGTCGTACGCGTTCGACCGCACCGGCATGGCGGCCGAGGCCGCCGCCGTCAAGGACGGCGGCGGACAATACGCCGACCTCACTGATCTGTTCTGCACCAAGAACCGCTGCCCGGTGATCGTCGGCAACACCCTGGTGTACGTCGACGCGGGTCACCTGACGCTCGAATACTCCCGGCTGTTGGCGCCGGCGATCGAGGCGCTCGCCGACCGCGCGCTCGCCCAGGGCTGACGTCCGGCGGCTGTCGGCGCCGCGTTGTCCGCGGCCCTGGCCGCGCATGAGCGAACCCAGAAGCGCTGAGAAGCAACGTGATACGGGGCCCGACCGGAACGGTGGGCCTTCCGGCCCGCGGCGGACGGGTATTGCGGCCCTAGCCACCGGAGGGTGTCCTTGATTGACTGTCCATTGCGGGCGAGACGACCAACCGCCGCGTTCCACAAGGAGTATCGACATGACGGGCAACGACATCCGCAATGCCGGACCGGCGCGACGGTTCGGGTGGGCCGCTTCGGGATTGGCGGCGGTGGTGGTGCTGGGCGCGCCGGCCGGGATCGCTCGCGCCGACGCCACCGACGACGCTTTCATCGCGGCATTGAAGGCCCACGGCATCGTCCACGAATCCAACCAGGCCGCGATCGCGGCCGGCCACCTGGTGTGTCATCAACTCGACATGGGCAAGACGCAGGAAGACATCGCGACCGACGTGATGAACAGCAGCGGGCTGGACAGCGAAAACGCCGGGTATTTCGTCGCCGTCGCGGAACGGGCGTACTGCCCGCGCTATGCGGACATCCCGTCCTGATTCCCAAGCTTGTCGGCCGTGTCGGCTCGGTCGGCGCCCCGCACGATCAGGCCATGTGACCACCCTGCCATCACGATGTGGGCGCCACCGGCGACGATAAGACGGTTGCGTTGCCACGCGCCGACGGTCATCACCGCGTCGCCCGCCAAGCGCACCGCTTGTGCCGCCGGGGTCATGTGCCGTAGGACGTAAATGCCGCGCCGACTGGATCGCAGGCGGCTGGTGTCCGCGCGTAGCAGGGCCGCCGAGGCGAGTACCGGAATCACCAGATGAACAGCCATGCCGAGGCGGCGATGTCCGGTCCAAATCAACGGGAGCGAAACGACTTCCGCCGTCACATCGGCGGACAGCTTCGCCCAGTGAATCTGATGCAGGACAAGGTCTTCGCCGTTCATCTCATCGGCCCCGTCGACACTGGACGACGATGAATGCCACCGCTGTGACCACGGCGATCGCGCCAAGGATCGCAATCCCTGTGACCGCTTGGGTGTGGGTGTAATGCGGTAGGTAGTCGTTGTCCGTGGCGAGCCAGCCGGCCGATAGCGGGATCATTGTGATGGTTGTCAGGTCGGGGCGGTCAGTGCCCGCTGAGCTGGATCGCTTTGACGATCAAGAGCAGCGCGCCGACGACGAGATAGCTGCGCAGGGCGATCATGCCGAGCCGGGTGCCAGGGGACCAGGTGACCGGCTCGAGCAGCGTCAGTGGGGGCATCCGCCAGGTGTCGCGGTCGACAGGATGCCCCGGCTCCTTCGGTGCCGGCGCTGCGGGCTGGCGGCGCGCCATCCAGCGCAGCGCGGGTATCGCGGCGGCGGCGAGAACGACCAACGCCACGGCCAGGTAGCCGGCGACGGCGATGACGTCGATGTGGGGAAACAGGGTGGTGGCCATCAGGATTCCCGACAACAGCAGCAGGGTGCCGACGATGAGCCCGGCGACCCAGTTGAGCCAGGGCCGGTTGACCCAGGGCCCCAGCACTTCCCGGTCGTTGCACAAGAGCAACAGGAAGACGCTGGCGCTGGGCAACAGCAGGCCGGCGAGGGCCTGCACAGCGGTGGTGATGAGCCCCAGGGGTGCGCCCGGGATGAGCACGATGGCCGCGGCCAGCACCACCATCGCGGTGTAGGACAGGTAGAACTGTTTGGCATCGGCAAACCCCCGGTGCAGCGAGTGCTTGAGGCCGAACACGTCGCCGAACGCGTAACTGGTGGCCAGCGTCACTGCAGCGGCGCCGAGGATCGAGGCGTCCATGAGGACGATGGCGAAGATGGAACCGAGCATGTCGCTGTGTTGACCGAGCAGGTGGGCGATGGCCCCGGCGTCGGTGAAACCGCCCACGGTGCCGGTGGAGCGCGCGGCCCAGTCGCCGGTCATCACCAGCGCCGCGGCCCCGATCACCACGACGAAGGCTCCCAATACCGTGTCGGCGCGCTCGTAGGCCATGAACCGGGGGGTGATGCGTTTGTCGACGACGTTGGACTGCTGGAAGAACAGCTGCCACGGCGCCACGGTCGTGCCCACGATCGCGATGATCAACAGCACGGCGTCCGAGCTCGCCCCGCCCGAAATGGTAGGCACCACAAAGGACTTCGCCGCATTGCCCCATTGCGGGTGCGACATCAGCAGCATGGGGATCTGCAGCAGGGATACCGCGATGAAGACGAACATGGCCCGCTCCCAGCGCCGGAAGCTGCCGCTGGCCATGATCGCGATCAGGGCCACCGCGGAGGTCGGCACCACAACGTATTTGGAGATGCCGATGTAGTCGGCGGCCAAAGTGATGCCGATGAACTCGGTGACGATGGTCAGAAAGTTGAGCACAAACAGATCGCCGACGGAAAACCAGCCCCAGCCGCGGCCGAAGCGTTCGTTGATCAACCGGGCATGACCGACACCGGTGACCGCGCCAAGCCTGACCACCATCTCCTGGTTGACGATCAACACCGGGATCAACAACAGGAGCACCCATAGCAGCGAGTAGCCGTAGTTCTGGCCCGCCTGCGCGTAAGTGGCCACTCCGCCGGCGTCGTTGTCACCGACCATGACGATGATGCCCGGGCCCATGATGGCCAGCAGGGTCAGCAGGCGGGTCTTCCACGTGCCCGGCCGCTCCGAGTCGCCGACACTGATCCGCCCGAACGCCCCCTCGATATCGCCCAGGTGTGCGCTGTCGAGCACGGCCGAGCGCGCAGCCATCGCCGGTTCGACGTGACCGTCCCGCGCCCCTGCGCCGCCGGTCTTTTCGGTGCGCGAGGTCATGACGTCGGCCGTTCGACGGCGGGCGGGCTCGAGTTGGGTTGCGAGACTTCGCCGATCGGGCGGGGGGCGGGCTCGCGCCGGCGCCAGTCCTCGGGAATGGTCGCCTCTAGGACATCGTCGACGGTGACCACCCCGAGCACGCGCTCCTGCTCGTCCACGACCGGAATGGAGTACAGGTTGAAGTCGGCCATCAACAGCGCGATGTCGGTCAGATCCATGTCGGCACTGACCCGCACCGGATCGGAATCCATCAGTGTCGCAACGCTTTCACTGGGCTCGGCCTGCAGCAGGGTGATCACCGAGACCACACCGGTAAGGTGCATATCCTCATCGAGGACATGCACCTTGACCAGCGCCTCGGGCTGGACGGTGCGGGCGGCCGCGATGAGCGCCAGCGCCGCACCGGCGGTGGCAGTGGCGGTGCACGAGACGAAGTCGACGTTCATCAGGCCGCCGGCGCTTTCGGGGTTGAACCCCATCAGGGTGATCACCTTGGTGCGCTGCGGGGCCGGCATCAGGTCGAGCACCCGCCGGCGTCGCGACTGACGCAGGTCGGCCACCGCGTCGGCGGCATCGTCGGCCCGCATCCGCGCCAGCAGGGCGGCGACCTCGTCATCGGGCATGCCGTTGAAAAGGCGGCTCGCCTTCTCGGGGTCCAGCTCCTCGAACACGTCGGCCTCCAGCTCCGGGTCGCTGCGGACCCGGTCGAGGATTTCGCCGCCCTCGGCCTTATCGGCCACTTCGATCAGATCGGCGATCTCGGCCGGTTTGAAGCCGCCGACCCGTCCCCAGTGGCGACGTATCGAATCGGAGCGGACGTGGCCGATCAGCGGCTCGAATGCCTTCCAATCCCGAGGCGCCTGGCCGCCGGATCCCTTGATCAGCCCGAAAAACCTTGGGGGCCGGCGGGTGTCGATCCGGGTGAGTACCCACCCGGCTCCGGTGTCTTCAAGTCTGGCGTCATAGGCGCGTACCAATTCCACGGCCGCCACGTCGATCAGCCGGTGCCCCAGCACATCGGCGCGCAACAGCACCTCACCGTCGCGGCGCTCAAAACCGCGAAGGTCAACCTTGTTTCTTACCAAGAGAATTCGCTCCGCCGCAAACTCGTCGATGGCCTGGCTACCGATGAACACCTGTCGCCCGCCGACCCCGGCCACGATCCCGGTGACCAGCGGATAGTCGTCGACCCCGCGCAGCCGAACGATGACGTCCTCGACCCGGCCCACGGCTTCGCCGGACCGGGACAGCACCGGCGCGCCCAGCACCTGCGAAAGGTCGATCACGGGCAACCCGTTGCGGGACTCCGACGCCCTGTCCGATGTGCTCATTTGTTCCTCCTGGCACTACCAATGGCGCTTGGCTCGTTGCGTCCCGCCAATCCGTCCTCGATTCCCCGATTTATCGCGTCGGCCAGAGCGGACCCGTCGCTCAAGTTGTTGAATGCGCTCGGGCCGGCGCCGTTGCTTGGCGGTGCGCCCCGGCGCGCTCGGTGCGCCACAACCGCGATGGCGATCGCGGTAGCGATGGCGGCGCCAATGCGACTTCTCATGCTCACGGCCGGCCTCCAAAGGTGTGCGGCTAGCCCGCGGCCGGGGGGCGACCCAGGATGCGCGGGCGAAACCCGTAGATGGGTGCGCTGAACTCGTCGTCGGCCGTGGCCCCCATTCCCCCCAGCGGCACGCCCGGGATACCCGCGGGCCCAACGTCTTCCATGACCATCGGGGTGGCACCGATGCTCTGGTAGGCCCCTGCGCCGAGTTGGGTCGTCGATACAACGGGGCTGATGGTCGCTCCGGTGTCGCCCCACGCCGGCGGTACCGACAGGGAGCCCACCAGATTCGCGCGCGCCATCTCCGCGGTGGCCAGGCCCGGCAGGCCGGTCGCTGCCACCGGCTCCGCCGAACCAAGGCCGGCCGCCACGCTCGGCGCGTCCGCCGCCGCGGCGCCGGCCGCGGTGTCCGGCGCGTAGAGGAAGCTGTAGGCCGTCGCGGAATCGATCATCGACGTCGGGTTGATCAGTCCGCTGGTCGTGAATGCGTTGGTGAAGTTGGCGATCGAGGCATTGGAGACGCTGCCTCCCAGCAGCGCACCGTTGGACCCGCTCAGATCGTTGAGGATCCCGGAAAGCCCGGTGGTGTCCTGGTTTGACCCGGGCGCCACGATGCGTTGCAGCTGTGAGATGACGCTTTGAAGTGGTGACTGCGTGGCCGACTGAGTAGCCGCGGCCGATGTGCCGGCCGCCTGGGTAACCGCGTTGGACTGGTTGGCCGCGCCGCCGTAATTGGTGGCCGATTGCGGAGCGGTGAACGGCGTCAACTGTGTCGCCGCGCTCGAGGCGCTGGCGTAGCCGTTCATCGCGGCGGCATCCTGTGCCCACATTTCCGCGTACTGGGCCTCGGTCGCCGCGATCGCCGCGGTGTTCTGCCCGAAGACATTCGTCGCCGTCAGATTCGACAGCTGAACGCGGTTGGCCGCGACGACCGCCGGGGGCACCGTCGCCGCAAACGCCGACTCGTAGGCGGCCGCGGCGGCGTTGGCTTGCGTGCCGGTCTGCTCGGCCTGGGTGGCGGTGGCGCTGAGCCACTCCAGGTAGGGCGCGACGGCTGCCGTCATCTGCATCGACGACGGCCCGAACCAGCTTTCGCTGGTCAACCCCGCCACCACGGCGCCGTAAGTGGCCGCCGCGGAACGCATTTCAGCGGCCAGGGCGTTCCAAGCGCCGGCCGCGGCCACCATCGATGCCGACCCGGGGCCGGAATACATTCTTGCCGAGTTGATTTCGGGCGGCAATGTTGCAAAGTCGATCATCACAAGCACCTCTCCTGTCAACCGGCGGCCGGTGGGCGTGGCATGACGACGGGTCGGAACCCGTACTTCGGAATGGCGCGGCGCAGGCGCTTGGCCGTCGTCGCCATCGGCCCGGCGAAGGCCCCGGGCCCCCCGGCCCCACCCGATCCGATATCGCTGAGGCCGGTCGCGGGCGTGGCTGTTGCGGCCGGGGTGATGTTTGCCGCGGAGGCCCAACTCTTCGGCACCGACAGCGCGCCGACCAGGTTGGCATGACCTATCCCAGCCGACGCGGCCGCGCCCAGGCCGGGAAGGCCCGCGGACGCCAGCGAGCCTTCCGCCGAAGCGGCGGCGCCCGCATCCGCCGACGCCGCCGCCGCCTTGGGGAACAGGTAGTTGAACCCCGCGACGGTACCCAGGATGAACTGCGGGTTGAACGGGCCGCCGGCGAGCGCTCCGTTGACAACACCGGTGCTGACGAAGCTGCTGTTGAAGAAGCTCCACAGCGACGAGTTGGATGACCCGTTGAGGAACTGCGCCAGTCCATAAAACGGCGATGACGGGTCGGAACCTGTGGCCAGCAGGCTTTCCAGCCACCCGATGACGCTGCCGGGGTTGCTCGATGTCGCCGACGACAATATCGACTGCGCCGTTCCGGCCGGCGTCTGGGCGGCCTGGGCAACGGCGTTGGCCTGGTTGGCCATTCCGTCTGGGTTGGTCGTGGACCGCGGCGGGCTCAGCGGCGTCAAATCCGACGCAACGTCCGATGCGCCGGCGTAGCCGTTCATCGCTGCGGCGTCTTGTGCCCACATTTCGGCGTATTGGGCCTCGGTGGCCGCGATAGCCGGTGTGTTCTGCCCGAACACGTTGGTGGCCACCAGCGCCGCGAGTTGGGCCCGGTTGGCCGCGATGACCGGGGGCGGCACCGTCATGGTGAACGCCGATTCGTAGGCGGTCGCGGCCGATTGAGCTTGGGTCCCGGCCTGCTCGGCCTGGGTGGCGGTAGTGCTCATCCACTCGAGGTACGGCGCCGCTGCGGCGGCCATGGAGATCGATGACGGTCCGAGCCAGCTCTCGCTGGTCAGCTCCGACAGCACAGAGCCATAGGCGGCCACCGCGGAACGCATTTCAGCGGCCATCGTGTTCCACGCCGTTGCAGCGGCGAGCATGGGCCCCGACCCGGGGCCGGAATACATTCGGGCCGAGTTTATCTCCGGCGGTAGCGCCGCAAAGTCGATCATTGTTCTCCCCCTTGGGAATTCACTGCGCCGCGGCGGCGTTGACGGCCTCCGTCGCCGCGTACGATCCGGCGCTGCTCAGCAACGTGGCAACGAACTTCTCGTGCATCTCGGTGGCTTGAGCGCTCAGCGCCTGAAACGTCTGGCCGTGAACGGCGAACTTTGCCGCGGTTACGAGCGATACCTCGTCGGCGGCCGCGGGCACCACGCCGGTCATCGGGGTTGCGGTTGAAGCGCTCTGGGCGGCCAGCGCCGACCCGATCGCCTGCAAACGGCTGGCGGCGGCGGCCAGCGATTCCGGTTGCGCAGTGACAAAAACCATCGGAACTCTCCTCACGCGGATAAGCAGGGCTTGGGCTGCGGGCGCGCCAAGGCGCACACCGATGTCACGTCTCAGCGGGCGCGCTGGACGCGAGAGCTAGCTTCTTACAAGAGGATTCAGGCCGAAACGACACCGGGGCCGGGTCGAGACGAAACGCCGACGAATCCTGAACAGGTTAGATGTTTATCGCTCGGAATCAGTTTCGCTCCACCTCCTCACGGCCGGGGCATGCGGGGATGCCACGTATTGCACATGGGATGAGCGCCCGGCAACGCGACCGAGCCCGGCACCCCTCTCGTCAGAGCTTCGGCACCACACGGCGTATCCGGCTCGATCGGAGCCGGAAGCCACTTGGGCTCAACCCTTAATCCGGGAGGAGCTGTCCTGACCCTGGGCGTCTTTCGACGTTCGAGGTCAGTGGCCTATATCCGTGCGGACGCCTCACCTAGCGAGGTGCTTGCATGGCATATGGTGCACCCGAACGCCAAGCCGAGTCAAATAAACAGCGAGCTAACAGAAACTTTTCGCTTGCTCGACAGCCGGTAGCCGTTCGCCAGGTCTGGCCAATTGGGTTGTGCCTCAACATGATCCGCAAAGTCGACTGGCATAGCGATAATCGAGATAGCGATGGTTTCAGCTGAATTTTTACGGTTTCTTGACGGGTGCCAGACCGCCGCGCCGGCTACGGCCCGCAGGGCTGCGCGACGAGTCCCTGAATAGTGGTTTGGCGCAGCGGAGCATGACGGTTGCGCCGGCCCACCCGGAGCCGGATTGGGGTTCAGAACCGCGCAGCCCGGCGCAGCAGCGCTAATCTCGTATCTCCGATGGAGCGAGGTAAGTGCGTCCACCTGGGACCCGATTGGTTTTCAGAGGGGGGCCGGGCGCTTCGGAAGGGTCGGGTGGTGGGGTGGGCGGCTCCATCACGGGAATGGGCGACTCACCCGCCGCGAGTGGTGTGGCGTTGCTCAACCCGGCACCGCTTCCCGCGCCGGCCGCGAAGGCGGCCACGAACGCGCAACCGGCGATCGCCGTTTTGATCTTCACGTGAGACGGCATCAACTCTCCGCATCATGTCGGGTCACCTACGTTGCCATCGTGACACCCGAAGGTTGTGCAAAGCATTTCGCCGCTATTGCAAAAACGTAAAATTGCGTCGGCTGCGGTCGGGCGCTGCTGCCAGGCAGTACCGGGGAGGTCCAGGACAGCTGGGACAACCGGTGTACGTCAGCTACAGCCCCACCGGGATCGGGACGACGACCTTCGATTTCTGGGCGCGGACCGCTGCTACGACGCCTTGGTGCCCGGCGGTGACGGGCCGTCGATGAGCCCGCTCAACTCGGTGCGCGACCGGATGCCGAGCTTGCCGAACACGCTGCGAAGGTGAGAGTTCACCGTGTGCGGGGACAGGCAAAGACGTTGCGCCACGCCGCGATTCGTGGCGCCGGCCGCGACCAGGTGGGCGACCTTGAGCTCGCTGTCGGTTAAGCTGTCCAGCCCGGTCCGCGGGCGTGGCCTGCCCACCACCCGACGTGACACGCCGTGTTCGCGCAGGGCTTGGCCGACTCGACGGGCATCGGCGATCGCACCGCAGCGCACGTAAGTGTCGAAGGCGACGCCGAGCTGGTCGACGCACTCCCAGACGCGGTTGGTCCGTGCCAGTTCGGCGCCCGCGTCCTCGGCTGCGGCAGCGTGCAGCAGCGGCCGGGACAACTCGCTCAGCGACTTGGCCGCCACGACCAGCGCGTCGGGGTTGCGCTCGAGGATGGCGCGCGCGTGCTGGGCGACCGCGTTGAACAACGTCGCCCCAGGTCCTTCCCGTGCGAGCAACTCGGCGGCGCGCAAAACCTGTCCGCGCAGCCCGGGGTCACCGGCGGCGGCCGCGACGCGGGCGGCCAGGACGACGTGATCGAGGTCGACGGCCCATACGGGAGCCTGCAGCAGTGCGAAGTCGTCGGTAAGCCAGCGCTGCGCCTCCTGGGTGTGGCCGCGCTGCCATGCAGCATGAGCGAGGGCCGCCACCCCCTCCCGTCGATGGGCGGGCCCGCCCGCCGCATAAGCGTCACGCGCATGAATGGCGACCTCACGCAACAGTGGGCGGTCGTCGGTATGCACTGCGACCCGGGCCAGCGTCATCAGCCCGATCCGGCCCCCGATGCGCGTCCAGTTCATTCGCTCCCGCGGGGGAAGCGACTCGACGGCGGCGCGCGCCGCGTCCAATCGCCCGGCGGCCAGATCGATGAGTGCCTGTACTTGGGTGAGTAGCTGAAGCGCCATCTGGTTGCGTTGTGCGCGAGCCACTTGCAAGCTCTGGAACACACTCGTCGCGGCCTCGTCGACGGCGCCGATCGTGACAAGAAGGATGGCGCCGTTCACCGCGGCGAAGTGCCGCACGGCCACGGGTTCCGCGCTGCGCGTCAGGGCGTCGAGGTGCTCGAGGGACTCCTCGGTGCGCCCGGCGTGCCCGTCGGCGCAGTTCGCCAGCGCCACCGAGAGTTCGGCGAGCACGCCGGTCAGCACGTCATCGGTCGAGGCCGCGGCTTGCTGCGCGTCGCTGACGGCGCGGCGGAGATCGCGGGCCTGTCCGTCCATCGCGAGGTTGTAGGCCAGCCAGCCGAGATGGCGCGCCCTGGTGAGGTTGCTGATGCTGGCCAGCTCCAGGGCACGCCGGTTTTCCGCCGCGCGCTGGCCGGCCGGGCGCGGCGACAGCATTGAGAGGCCAAGCCGGACGTCCGCCTCTTCCTGCGGCGACAGGTCCTCGGAAAGGGTTGCCGCGGCGAGCTTTTGCGCCTCGCCGTGCCGCATGGCCTGGTTGAGCAGCACGACGGTTTCGGCGACCAACGGCCCGCGCGCCCGATGCCGCCAAGGCAGCAATCGCAAGGCGCGTTCGCTGATGTCGGCGGCGGTGGACGGATCGCTGGCCGCGAGCGATTGCGCGGCGTGCCGCAGTGCCCGAATCGCTACCCTGTCGCCGACCTCGGCGCTGCTCAAGAGTTGGGTCGCCACCTCCGCGGGCGGCGCACCGCCTTCCAAAAGGGCGGTCGCGACGTCACGCTCCATCGCTCGTCGCAGCGACCGCGGCAGCGATTCGCGGGCGGCTTGCCGCAGCAGAACGTGCCGGAACCGCAGCCGGTCGCCGTCCTCGGCCAGCAGGTCGGCGCGCACCGCCTCCTCGACTGCCGAGATCAGCCCGACTGGGCGGCGTTCGAGCAACTCGGCCAGCAACGCCGCCGAAAAGCTCTCGGGCAGAACGCAAGCGACCTGCACCACCCGGCGCGCTTCCGCCGACAGCCGGCCCACGCGTTCGTCCAGGGTGGCGGTGAGCCGCCGTGGCAGCTCGTGTCCCCTGACGCTGGCACGCCCGCCCGTGACGCTGATTCTGTCCTCTTCCTGCAGCCCATGGATAAGCTCCATCACCAGAAAGGGGTTGCCGTCCGCCAGGCGCGCCAGAGCGAGCAGCGACGCGTCGGCCTCCGCGCGCAGGACGTCGGCGACGATGTCTTCCACCGCGGTCGTTTCGATGCCGCCCAACCTCAATACCCGCGCGCCGTCGCGTTCGAGCAGGTTGACCGTCGCGGCGACCTCCGGGCCCCCGGCGCCGGTTCGCGTCGCGAGCGCCCACAGCACGCGGTCGCGGGCGAGGCCGGCGGTCAATGACCGCACGGCCAGCGCGGTCGCATCGTCGGCCCAGTGGAAGTCGTCGATAACGATGACGATCGGCGCTTCCGCCGCCGCCGCGCCGATCGCGCCGTGCAAATCCCGGACCACCGCGTGGTCCACCGTCGCGGGCCCGGCGCGGCCCGGCGCCGGGCTCTGACCGAGCGCCGGATCGGCGCTCCGGATCGCCATGAACAGCGGCGCAAACGGAACCGTCCGCTGATGCTCGAAGCCCTGGCCGAGCAGCGGTCGCACGCGCCGGTCGGCGCGCGCGACGAATTCCCGAAGCAGCCGGGTCTTCCCGATACCCGGCGCGCCCGTCACGATGACGACGCCGCCGCGACGCGCCGCGAGCGCCGCGTCAAGCTCGCGGGCGACCTCGAGCTCACGCTCGCGACCGCGGATCGGCGTGGTCACGAGCGACCGCCGCTGAACATGGGATCCTCCAGATGGACGTCCCCCCCGGGCCAATGCCGTCGAGTATGGCGGCCCGCGGCGGGCCTTCGAGTCCGCCATTGGCCAGCCGTCGCGGCTGGTCCGCGGTGTAGCGTGCACCTATGCGAACGGGGGCCCCGATTCGGCGATGCGCACCGCCGGGCTGATTGGGCGGGACGCGGAAACGCGGACGCTCGCTGAGTTCGTCGACGATGTCCGGTCGGGTTCCAGCCGAGTTCTGGTGCTGCGCGGTGAGTGCGGCCTCGGCAAGACGGCGCTGCTCGAGTGGGTCGTCGAGCAGGCCGGCGACTGCCAGGTGTTGCGTGCGACCGGGGTCGAGGCCGAGATGGAGCTTGCATTCGCCGGCCTGCATCAGCTGCTCCTGCCGATCCTGCCTGGGCTGCCGGACCTCCCACCGCCGCAGCGCGAGGCGTTGCAGACGGCCTTCGGCATCCAGGCCGGCGCGGCCCCCGACCGGTTCTTGATCGCGCTGGCCGCGCTGGGCTTGCTGTCCGACACCGCAACGCGGCAGCCACTGATCTGCCTGATCGATGACGAGCAGTGGCTGGACCGCGCGTCAGCGCAGGCGCTGGCCTTCGTCGCGCGGCGCCTGGGCGACGAGCCGGTGGGCCTGGTCTTTGCCACCGAGGTTGCCACCGACGAACTTTCGGGACTGCCCGAACTGCGCCTCGACGGCCTGAGCAACGCCGACGCCCACGCGCTGCTGGACAGCGCACTGACCGCGCCGCTTGATCCGCTGATCCGCGACGAGCTGGTGACCGAAAGCCGCGGCAACCCGCTGGCGTTGTTGGAGCTGCCGCGCGGGATGACGCCGGCACAGCTGGCGGGCGGGTATGGGTTGCCGGCCGCAATGCCGGTGTCGGAGCGCCTCGAGGACAGCTTCGCGCGGCGCATCGAGGCCTTGCCGTCGGCGACCAAGAAGATACTGCGGCTGGCCGCCGCGGATCCGGTCGGCGAGCCGTCCGTTCGTAGGGACGCCGCGGGGCGACTGGGGCTGGATCCCGCCGCCGCGACCCCGGCGATCGAGGCCGGCCTGATCGACTTCGGCACTCGGGTGCAGTTCCGTCATCCACTGATTCGCGGCGTGGTGTGTCGGTCGACGTCGGTCACGGAGAAGCGAGCCGTACACCGGGCGTTGGCCGAGGCCACCGACCCGCGGTCGGACCTCGACCGTCGGGCATGGCATCGAGCGCAAGCCGCGGCCGGGCCCGACGAGACGGTGGCCGCGGAACTCGAGGGCTCCGCCGACCGGGCCCTGGCGCGCGGCGGAATGGCCGCCGGGGCGGCGTTTTTGGAACGTGCGGCGATGCTCACACCGGCGGCGGATCGTCGTGCGGTACGAATGCTGGCCGCGGCGAAGGCGAAACGCGACGCCGGCGTCCTCGACGCCGCGCTCAGGCTGTTGGCCACGGCCGCAACGGGACCCCTCGACGCGTTGCAAACCGCGCAGGTCGAGTACCTGCGGGGGGAGATCGCCTTCGACCGGTGGCGGGTGCGCGAGGCGGCTGAACTGTTGAACACCGCGGCCGGGCGCTTTGAAACCGTTCGCGCCGAGACATCGCGCGAGGTGCGCTTGCGGGCGCTGGATGCCGCGACGTGGCTGGCGGACCCCGGCGAGAGCGGCATCGCCGCAACGGTCGCCGCCGTCCTCGCCGGGCCGCCGAGCCCGCACCCGCCGCGGGCGGTAGACGTCCTGCTGGACGCGTTCGTCATTCGGTTCACCGATGGTTACGCGGCCGCCGCGCCGCTGCTCAATCGCGCGATCGAGATGCTGCTCGCCGCGGAGGTGCAGGCCGATCGGCTCGACAGCTGGTTGCCCATCACCCGCTCCAAGATGAGGGTCGCGCTCGGCGCCGAGGTGTGGGACGCCGAATCCTGGTATGCCCTGGCGCTGCGCGAGGCACAGTTCGCCCGAACGACCGGCGCTCCAATCCAATTGCAGTTCGCGCTGCACTACCTGGCCTGGACGCTCGTGCTGCGCGGTGAATTCGGGAAAGCGGCGTCGGTGATCGACGAGGATCGCGCCGCCTCGGCCGCGACAGGCATACCTCCGCTGTGGCTTGGCGCATTGCTGCTCGCCGCGTGGCGCGGCGAGCGGGACAACGCGTGCGAACTCATCGAGAAGACCACGGCGCTGGCGAATTCCGAGGGGGTTTGCCGGGCCGCCGATTTCGCCGCCTACGCACGCTCGGTGCTCGACAACGGATCCGGCCGCCACGCCGACGCGCTGGCGTCCGTCAAGCCGGTTTTCGATCGCGACCACGCGGGCTTTGGTGCCCTGGTCGTCCCGGAGGTGGCCGAGGCGGCGTCCCGCACGGGCGACGTCGAACTCCTTGCCGCCGCGCGGGTGTGGATGGCGGTCCGCGCGCAGGCGACGCCTACGCCATGGGCGCTCGGCATCGACGCACGCATCCGCGCGCTGTCGAGCGACGGCGATGTCGCGGACGGTCTCTATCGTGAATCGCTCGAACATCTGGGCCGGACACCAATTGTCGTCGAGCGCGCCCGCGGACATCTGATCTACGGCGAATGGCTGCGGCGCGAGAACAGGCGCATCGACGCCCGCGCCGAGCTGCGGGCGGCCCAGGAGATGTTCTCAGCCATGGGAGCCGACGCGTTCGCCGATCGGGCCCGACGCGAGCTGCTGGCCACCGGCGAATCGGCGCGTAAGCGCTCCGTCCAGGCCGGTGCCGAACTGACCCCGCAGGAGCTGCAGGTCGCGCGGCTCGCGCGACAGGGCTTGTCCAACAACGACATCGGCGTGCAGCTGTTCATCAGCCCCCGCACCGTGCAATACCACCTGCGCAAGGTGTTCGCCAAGCTCGGCATCCGCTCCCGCGCGGAACTCTCCCATGCGCTGCCCGGCGGCGCCGCCGCGCGGCTCGAACCCAGCGCATAAGAGGGCCCCTCAGGCTCTGACGGTCCCTAGGCAATCGCCTGCGCCAGTTCGGGCCCGAAGCTCAGTAGCCCGGGAATGAGGCCACCGAACTCGGTACTACCGGTCCCGATCGCGAAGGGAGCCGGGGGCCCGAAGAAACTGGTGAAGACCAAGGGGTAACTGAGTGGAGTGAGAACCCCTCCTAAGGGGATCTGGATCAATGACATGACCTGAAAATCAAAGATGTAAGCCGGCGGGAGGGTGATCAGCGTCGAGCCGTTGAGGAAGCCGTTCGCAACGTACGCCGGCGCATCGAGGAGAGCCGCGGCCGCCGCTGACGCGTTTCCGGTTTGCACCGCGCCGGCTAGCGCCACTCCGGTGGAATTCAGGGCGCTCAGGGCGTTCGCCGGCCCGCCGATGGCGTCGAAAAGGACCTGCAACGGCAACCCGAAGGTGAGGTCCGAATTGGTGAGGTTAAGAGTGGCCCCGAAGTTCGTGGATACATCGACCAGGTTGGTGAGGTTCTGCGCCATCTGTGCGGGGATGGAGCCGGCGGGCAGCAGGTTGGTGAGGTTCTGGGCCATCTGGCCGGGCAAGGCAAAGATGGGCGCCAGGTCTCCCAGGGGACCCAGCGGTACGTAATTGAAGCCGAAGACCGATCCGCTGATATAGCCATTGCCGCCATTGAAGGCAGGGAGGAAGGCGTTGATCAGGCTCTGGTTGATGTCGTCGTACGCGCCGACGGGGTTGCCCGCCAACAGGTCTTGGAAAGCCGAGTGGAAGCCCGCCGACGCGGTGGGCAGCCCGGCATTGAAGTCCTGGCCCGCGAGCTGTAGCGACGCCCCGATCGTGGTGGAGCCGATCTGGTTGTCGATGAGATGCTGCACGAAAGCCGCCGGGTTGGCGGACAGTGCCTGCAGGCCGGTTTGCAGGTCGGCCGGCAAGGCCTGCAAACCGCTGGCGAATTCGTAGGCCGCGCTCTGCGCGGATGTGACGAGCGTTTGGGCGCCGGTCTGGATGGTCGCGGGCAGACCGGCGAGCGCGGCGGGAAGGTTCTGCATCCCAGTCCCCATCGCTGAGGTCATCGCCTGGGCGTAGCCGATCTGGTTGCTGGCGATCTGGTGCAGCAAGGGCAGTGGGTTGGCGGTGAAGCTGCCCCCGATGGCTTGCAGGTTTGCGGCCGTGTTCGTGACGAGCGCCTGGTACGGGGCGGCGACATCTGCACCGAAAGTGTTGAACCCGTTGATCAGACCGGGCACCCCGCCCGCCTCGAGTGCCGCAAATTGAGTCTGGAAGCCCGCGATGGACTGTCCGATCGCGGCGGTGTCGGCACCCTGCAGGGCGGCCACGGCGCCACCGAGCGACTGGGCCGGCGCTGCGGTCACGGCCTGCATGGTCTGCTCGGCGTTGGCCACCTCGGTGCCGAGATAGGCGCCGGCACCGGAGTTCAACAGGCCCACGAACTGCTCGTGAAACGCCGAGGCGCGGGCGGCGACGGCCTGGAATTGTTGGGCGTGGTCGCCGAATAACGCCGCGATGGCGGCCGACACCTCGTCCGCACCGGCGGGGGCCAGCGCGGTCGTGGGAGCCGCGGCGGCGCTGGTGGCCTCGCTCAGCGACGAGCCGATGCCGGCCAAGTCCTGGGCCGCCGCCTCCACGTACTGCGGCGCGATGGTGACAAACGACATCTTGGTGTTCCTTTCTCGGCACCCCGGCTCCGAATGGCGCACGCCAGCGAGCTGTTGCGGCGAGGTGCAAATGACAGAGTCCGGCTGTGGTGCCGGCTTGCTGACAACGGTGACCGGTCGACCTACCGCCGGGCTATCGCACGACTGGTGATCTTTAAGCCGGGAACATGCGATGGCTAAGGAGGCCACGGCAGCACCCGTTTCGGCCTGTCCTTGCGCATCACATGTTCCCGGCTTAAAGATCACCAGTCGTGCGATGGCGGCGCGGCGCATCAAGCGGTCACTGTTGTCAGCGAGCCGGCGCTCCATGCCGGCCGGGAAACACCAATTCGAGGAACGCTTTTCGTGATGGACTTTGTACTGCTGCCGCCGGAGATCAACTCGGCCCTGATGTACGCCGGCGCCGGGTCCGGGCCGTTGTTCGTCGCCGCAGCGGCCTGGGAGGGGTTGGCCGCTGACTTGCAGGCGACGGCGGCGGGGTTCGACTCGGTGACCTCCGCGCTGGCCGGCTCATGCTGGACGGGTCCGGCATCGGCGGCGATGGCCGCCGCGGCAACACCCCACGTGGATTGGCTCAGTGCGTCTGCCGACCTGGCCGAAGTGGCCGCCGCCCAGGCCCGGGCCGCCGCGACGGCATTCGAAAGCGCGAAGACCGCGACGGTGCATCCGACGGCGGTGGCGGCCAATCGTTCGCTGCTGTCGTTGTTGGTGGCGACGAATTTCTTGGGTCAGAACACTCCGGCGATCGCCGACACCGAACTTCAGTACCTTCAGATGTGGGCCCAGGACATCGCCGCGATGATGGGCTACCACGCCGACGCGGTGTCGGTGGCCTCGCTGCTGACCCCGTTCGACCAGCCCCCGACCGGCTTGGCCGGGCTGGCCGGCACGGCGCAAGCGGCGGGCACCGCGATGTCGACCGCGGCCCCGAAACTGATGTCGGCGGTGCAGTCGTTGCCGCTGGGGGCCGCGACGCAGGGGGCGCAGGCGCTGGCGACCCCGGCCAGCATGGCGATGTCTCCGATGATGATGCTGATGAGCAGCGCCATGCAGACGGGAACGCAAAGCGGCGCCGGGTTGGCGGGGGTCGCCGGATTGCCGGGGGCGCCCGCGCTGATGAGCGGCGCCCAAGCGGTGCAACCCCCGGGCGGCGGCGCATCGGGTGCCGCCGCGGGCCTGGGTCGGGCGCGGATGGTCGGGGCGTTGTCGGTGCCGCCGACGTGGGCCGGGTCGGTGCCCGCGCCGATGGGCAGTTCTGCGGTGACCGGCCTGGGGAGCATGGGAACGGGCGTGCCCAATTCGGCCGCCGTGGCGGCCGGCACCGGCATGCCGATGATGCCGATGCCGATGAGCGGCGCCGGCGGCGGCATGCCCGGGCGGATGACGAGCGGCGGCAGCGTCGCGCATGTCGTGCAGTCCCGGCCCGGCGTGGTGTCACGGACCGGCGTCTGAGTCAAGCGATACGAAGCCCTGACAGTTACAACCGATGAAATGAACGGAGCAGTGTGATGGCAACACGTTTTATGACCGACCCGCACGAGATGCGGGCGATGGCGGGCCGTTTCGAGGTCCACGCGCAGACCGTTGAGGACGAGGCCCGCAAGATGTGGGCGTCGTCGATGAACATCGCCGGTGCCGGCTGGAGTGGCCAGGCGCAGGCGACCTCCTACGACACCATGGGTCAGATGAATCAGGCCTTCCGCAACATCGTGAACATGCTGCACGGTGTGCGTGACGGGCTGATCCGCGACGCCAACAACTACGAGCAGCAAGAGCAGGCCTCGCAGCAGATCCTCGGCAGCTAGCCCAACGGCGCTGTCGTCCAACAACTTCCAAGACTTGAAAGGACGTAAACATGACCATCAATTACCAGTTTGGCGACGTCGACGCCCATGGCGCGACGATTCGCGCCCAGGCGGCGTCGTTGGAGGCCGAGCACCAGTCCATCGTTCGCGATGTGCTGGCCGCTGGTGACTTCTGGGGTGGCGCCGGTTCGGTGGCCTGCCAGGAGTTCATCACCGCGTTGGGTCGTAACTTCCAGGTGATTTACGAGCAGGCCAACGCCCACGGCCAGAAGGTGCAAAGCGCCGGCAGCAACATGGCCAGCACCGACAGCGCCGTCGGGTCCAGCTGGGCCTGAGCAACCGCCTCGCAGCGCTTTTAGGTGCAGCCGCTCACATGGATTCGCCGCCCCGCGTTGACACAGACGCTCGCGTTCGGTGGCGGAAAGTCCTGCGGCAGCGGGGCATAGTCGCCGGGCGGCGGCGCGTAGGTGTTGACCGTGTCGGCCACATTGGTGCACCCGCTCACCGAGACCCGCCTGCCGACGCTCGCGCAGACGTCGGCGTTGGCCACGCCGGAGGGCCGCACGACGGCATACATCTCGGGAATCGCCGCGAGGGCCAGCACCGTGATCCCCGCGGCGGTCCACGATCGTACCCACAGCCTCATCGCGGTCTCCTTCTCGTTCACGGGGTGGTTCCGGTCTCCCCGAGCAGCGGGGTCCACTGGCACCGCTGCCTGATGTCGGCCAGCGGCTGCCGGATGTTCTCCAGGTCGGCCTGTTCCTGCGGGTTGGCGCTGAAGTAGTTCTGCACGTCGTCGCGGAGCTGGTCCTTGGGGCGATCCTGAAGGCCGGTGTAGAACCCGTTCAGATCCGGATGGGTGTAAAGGTAGGTCGACAGCGACGCCGCTACGCCGGCCGCGACACCGGCCACGTCGGCGGCCGTGCAGTTGGCCGGCCGCGGCGCCGGTTCCGCGGCGGCGGTCGCCGCGCCGGCGCACAAGAGCGCGCCGGCCCCGATCGCACTGGCTATCACCCGGCGCGGGAAGGCGGTCGGGACGAACATGGCGGGCTCCTTCACGTGATCACGCTGACGGCAACGGACGACAGATGCCGTCGAGCGCATGCTAAGCGGAGCCCGTCTCCCGTCAACAGGGGAAATGGTCCCCAATGACTCTCCGGGGCATTTCCCTGGCCTTTTGCGGACGCCGATGCAGAATGACGTGATGCTGACCGCGGGGAAGGGCCGCTGACGTGCACGGGTTCGGCTTCCACACCCTGGCGCTGCTGACCGCCGTGGGTTTCGCCGGTCCGCTGCTGGCTTCGCTGCCGGGACTGCGGATACCGGTCATCATCGGCGAGCTGTTCGCCGGGCTCGTCGTCGGCAGGACCGGTTTCGGGCTCGTCGACGACACCAACCCGACCTTTCAATTGTTCGCGAACATCGGCTTCGCGCTGGTGATGTTCGTGGTGGGCACCCATGTCCCGCTCCGTGATCCCGCGCTGCGCTCGTTGGCGTCGCGCGCGCTGGTGCGGGCGGTCGCGGTCGGTGCCGTGGCGGCGGCCCTCGGTGCCGGGCTGGCCGCGGCGTTCGGCACCGGCCACGCTGCGCTGTACGCGGTGCTGATGGCGTCGTCGTCGGCGGCGCTGGCCTTGCCGGTGATCGATTCGCTGCGGCTGCAGGGACCGGATGTCCTGTCGGTGACGGTGCAGATCGCGATCGCCGACGCCGCGTGTATTGTGTTGCTGCCCTTGGTGATCGACCTACGACGGGCGCCGGTCGCGGCCCTCGGCGCGCTTGCGATCGCCGGCTGCGCGGTGGTGCTCTTCCTGGTGCTGCGCGGGGCCGACAGCCGGCACCTGCGCCGGCGCCTGCACGTCTACTCCGAAACTCGCCGATTCGCGCTCGAATTGCGGACGAACCTGGTGGTGCTGTTCGCCCTTGCGGCACTCGCCGTAGACACCCACGTGTCGATCATGCTGGCGGGCTTCGCGTTGGGTCTGGTGATCGCGATGGTCGGCGAGCCGCACCGGCTGGCGCGCCAGCTGTTCGGCATCACCGAGGGCTTTTTCAGTCCGTTGTTCTTCGTGTGGCTGGGCGCCTCGCTGCAGGTGCGCGAGCTGGGTTCGCACCCGAAGCTGATCCTGCTGGGCGTCGGGCTGGGGCTGGGCGCCGTGCTCGCGCACAGCGCGGGACGGCTGCTCGGCCAGCCGCTGACGCTGGCGGTGCTGTCGGCGGGCCAGCTTGGGGTGCCGGTGGCCGCGGCCACCATCGGGACGCAGGAACACCTTCTCGTCGCGGGCGAAGCGTCGGCGTTGATGTTCGGAGCCCTGCTGACGGTCACCAGCACGTCGATTGCGGGCGCCCTGGCGGCTCGCGGCCAGGCAAGCGGAAAGGCGCAAAAGCCCGCCCCGGCCGGGGCCTAGGGGATTGGCCCAAAGTCCTTTTGGCTAGTGCCGTCGTGCTCTCGTTTGGCCCCGCGCGATTGAGCGATGGTGGACGTCAAGGAGCTTCATCCGAAGGGAACGACAGCCATGAACGCACGTTTTCCGGACGCCGGCACGGTCCGGACCGTCCTGGCACTGGCGTCTCGGGCACCCTCGGTGCACAACACGCAGCCGTGGCGATGGCGCGTCGACGCCGCGAGCGTGCATCTCTACGCCGACGCCGAACGCCAACTGCCCAACACCGACCCGGACGGCCGCGACCTGATCCTCAGCTGCGGCGCGGCGCTACACCACTGCGTCGCCGCCTTCGCGGCCGTCGGTTGGCTGTCCAAGGTGACCCGGCTGCCGAATCCGGCCGACCTCGATCACCTCGCCTCGATCGAATTGTCGCCGTACCCCGCCGACGCCGTCGACATCGCGCTCGCCGCGGCGATACCGCGGCGCCGGACCGATCGCCGTCATTACAGTTCGTGGCCGGTGCCGGTCGCCGACATCGCGCTGATGGCGGCGCGGGCGGCCCGAAACGGCGTGACGCTGTGCCAGGTCGAAGACCTCGACAGGCTGCACAAGATCGTCGCCGAATCGGTTGCGGAGCACCTGAACCGCGACTACGTCGCGGAGCTCACCGCATGGAGCGGGCGCTACGCGTCGGTGGCGGGTGTGCCGGCCCGCAGCACGCCGGCGTCCGATCCCGCGGCGAAAATACCGGGCCGGTTCTTCGCCGGACCCACGCTGCCCATGGCGCCGGACTCGTCGCCCGGCGACGACAACGCCGTCGTGCTTGCGCTCGGGACGCGGGCCGACGACCGGTTGGCGCAGCTGCGCGCCGGGGAGGCCACCAGCGTCGTTCTGCTGACCGCGACGTCGATGGGGCTGGCCAGCTGCCCGGTCACCGAACCGCTGGAGATCCCCGAGACGCGCGCGTCGGTCCGCTGCGACATCTTCGGCGGCGGCGACTACCCGCAGATGTTGCTCCGGGTGGGCTGGGCGCCGATCAACGCCGACCCCCTGCCGGCGACGCCGCGGCGCGAGCTCTCCGACTTCGTCGAGTGGGTGACCGAGTCGTGATGGAGACGTTCACGATCAACCCGCGCCGCTGGCCCGTCGCGCGGATCTTCGGCCGCAACCCGTTGCTTCGGCGCGCCGACCGCATCGAGGCGGCGGTCACCGTGGTCGCGCTCCTCGCGTCGCTCGTCGCGATACCGGTCGTCGGGGTGCTCGGCGCGATGGCCTACGACGCGCGCGCACATCTCTACGCCCAGGAGGCACACGAGCGGCACCTCGTCACCGCCACCGTCGCCGACGCGCGGCGCGCGGCCTTCGGCACGACCGTCGTGCAAGCCCGGTGGCCGGTGGCGGCCGGCGAGCGCACGGGCACAGTGCAACTCAGCGCCCCCGCAGAGACGGGAGAGCGGATCGACTTGTGGGTGGACAAGGACGGCAAGCAGTCGCTGCCGCCGACCCCGACGTGGCACGCCGTGGCAGACGCGGTCGGCATCGCGGGCGCGATCGCGCTGCTGGCGGCCCTCGGGATCGCCGCGTTCGTGGCCGGCATCCGGTCGCGGCTCGATCGAACGCGCGACGCCCAATGGGACCGTGCGATCAGATTCCTGGTGGACGACGGCGGCCGGACCAATCGGCAATGAGGCCGGCGGCACGCGAACCCCTATGCAGCCCACGCCATTCAGGCGGATGATGTGTCGGTGAGTCCAGACGCCGAAAATCAGCGGGCCGCCTGGCTCGACATGGCCGCGCTGCACCGCCTCGTCGAGGTGCTGATCGAGCGGGGCTACCGGGTGGTCGGTCCGACGTTGCGGGACAACGCGATCGTGCTCGCCGAACTCGAATCGGCGGACGACCTGCCGCGCGGCTGGGGCGTGGACGTCGGTCCGGGGCATTACCGCGTGCGGCGCCGCGACGACGACGCGGCATTCGGGCACTCGGCCGGTCCGCAGTCGTGGAAGCAGTTCCTTCACCCCCCGCGGCAACGGATGTGGGCCGGCACCCGGGACGGGGCAGGTGACGCTGAGGACGAAGTCCCGCGCTACGCGTTTCTGGGAGTGCGCGGGTGCGACCTGGCCGCGATCGCCACCCTCGACGGGGTGCTCGGCCGGCCCGACTACCCGGACAGCTCCTACGCCGGCCGCCGGCGCCGGGCGTTCGTCGTCGCGGTGAACTGCACGGAGCCGGGCGGGCTGTGCTTCTGCGCGTCGATGCGCACCGGACCCGCGGCCGGCCCCGGCTACGACCTGGCCCTGACGGAGCGCCTCGACGGTGACGCGCCGTCGTACGTCGTCGACGTCGGCAGTCCCGAGGGTGCCGACGTGCTCGCGGCGATCACGCACCGCGCGGCCAGCGACGACGAAATCGGTTCCGCGCGTGACGATGTCGCGGCCGCGGCCCACCAGATGGGCCGCCACATGCCCGAGACGGACCTGCGGGAGCTGCTCATTGCCAACCGCGAGTCGGCGCAGTGGGACGAGGTCGCGAGCCGCTGCCTGACCTGTGGCAACTGCACCATGGTCTGCCCGACCTGCTTTTGCACCGGCACCGAGGACGTCAGCGACCTCACCGGCGAGCACGCCGAGCGCTGGCGCCACTGGGCGTCGTGCTTCGAGTTCGACTTCACCTACGTGCACGGCGGCGGCAGCGTGCGCCAGTCCGGGGCCTCGCGGTACCGGCATTGGCTGACCCACAAGCTGGGCACCTGGCACGACCAGTTCGGCATGTCGGGCTGCGTGGGCTGCGGCCGGTGCATCGCCTGGTGCCCCACCGGAATCGACATCACCGCGGAGATGAACAAGATGGCCGGCGATGACTGAACTTGCTGAGCCGACGCCGGCCATGGCGCCCGTCCCGTACCGGGTGCGCAGTCGCGTTGTGGAGAGCCTTGATTCGGCGACGCTGTGCCTCGAGCCCGTCGCCGAGGCGCTGCGCACGCCGCAGCCCGGCGAGTTCATGATGCTGTACGCGTTCGGGGTGGGCGAGGCCGCGATCTCGATCAGCGGCGATCCCTCGGTGACGGACGGGTCGATCACGCACACCATCCGCGCGGTCGGGGCGGTGAGCCGCGCCCTGCACGGCGCGGAACCGGGCAGCGTCGTCGGGGTCCGGGGCCCGTTCGGCACCAGCTGGGGGCTGGAGGAGGCCGCGGGCCGGGACCTGGTCATGGTGGCCGGCGGGGTGGGCCTGTGCCCGTTGCGCCCCGCGGTGTTGGGTGCGTTGGCCGGACGGGCCCGCTACGGCAGGGTGACGCTCATCGCGGGCGCCCGCTCGCGGACGGACTTCGTGTACGCCGATCAGCTCGCGAAGTGGGCCGAAGACCCACAGATCGAAGTGCACGTCACGGTCGACGTCCCGGTCCAGGGCTGGCACGGCGAGGTCGGCCTGGTCACCGAGCCGCTGCGCCGGCTGACGCTCGACCCCGGCCGCACCACCGCCTTCCTGTGCGGGCCGGAGCCGATGCTGCGCTTCGGCGCCGAGGCCCTGCTCGCCAAAGGGCTCGCCGCCAGGGACATCCGGGTGTCGCTGGAGCGCAACATGCAGTGTGGGGTCGGCTGGTGTGGTCACTGCCAGCTGGGACCGCTGCTGTTGTGCCGGGACGGCCCCGTCGTCGGCTACGACGTCGCCGGCCCGCTGTTGCGAGTGAAGGAGCTGTAGATGGGCCCAACCACGTTGGCCGTGTGGAAGTTCGCTTCCTGCGACGGGTGCCAGCTGACCCTGCTGGACTGCGAGGACGAGCTGCTCACCCTGGCCGACCAGGTGCAGATCGCCACGTTCGCCGAGGCCTCCAGCGCGATGGTCGGCGGACCGTACGACGTGTCACTCGTCGAGGGCTCGATCACCACCCGTCACGACGAGCATCGCATCCGCGAAATCCGTGAGCAGTCGAAGGTTCTGGTGACCATCGGCGCGTGCGCCACGGCCGGGGGAGTGCAGGCGCTGCGCAATTTCGCCGACGTCGCCGAGTTCGCGTCGGTCGTCTACGCCAAACCGGAGTACGTCGACACGCTGGCCACCTCCACGCCGGCGTCGGCGCACGTCAAGGTGGACTACCAGCTGCCCGGCTGCCCGATCGACCGCGGTCAGCTGCTCGACACCCTTTCGGCGCTGCTGATCGGTCGCAAACCGCGGCTCCCGGCCAAGACGGTGTGCACCGAGTGCAAGCTCCGCGGGGTCACGTGCGTCGTTGTCTCCGAAGGCATTCCGTGCCTGGGGCCGGTCACGCACGCCGGGTGCGGGGCGCTGTGCCCCCGGCACCATCGCGGCTGCTTCGGCTGTTTCGGGCCGTCCGCGGCGCCGCGGACCGCGACATTGATCCCGCTGCTGCGCCGCGACGGGATGTCCGACGGCGACGTCGATCGGGTTTTCTCGACGTTCAACGTCGCGGCCTTTCACGCCGAGCGGAGCCGCCCGTGACCGAGTCCACCCGCACGCTGAGCGTCGGCACCCTGACGCGCGTCGAAGGCGAGGGCGCGCTGCACGTCACGCTCAAAGACGGTGCCCTGGAAACCGTGCAACTCAACATCTATGAGCCGCCGCGGTTCTTCGAGGCGTTCCTGCGCGGACGGGCCCACACCGAGCCGCCCGACCTGACGGCCCGGGTCTGTGGCATCTGCCCGGTCGCCTATCAGGTCAGCGCCTGCAACGCGATCGAAAACGCCTGTGGCGTCGAGGTGGACGACGAGCTCGTCGCGTTGCGGCGCCTGCTCTACTGCGGCGAATGGATCCACAGCCACGTCCTGCACATCTACCTGCTGCACGCCCCCGACTTCCTCGGCTACCCCGACATCATCGGCATGGCCCGCGACCACGCGTGGGCCGTGGAGCGCGGGCTGGCGCTGAAGAAGGCGGGTAACCAGCTGATGGAGTTCGTCGGCGGGCGCGCGATACACCCGGTCAACGTCCGGCTCGGCGGATTCTATTCGGTGCCAACGCGTTCGGACTTCGGGCCGATCGCCGAACAGCTGCGCCGCGCGCTCGACAACGCGCTCGCCACCGTCGAGTGGGTGGCCGGGTTCGAGTTCCCCGACCTCGAGCTCGATCACGAGTTCCTCGCGCTCACGGCGCCCGGCCGCTACCCGATCGAGAACGGCGCGATCGCGCGCAGCGCCGGCCCGTCCTTTCCGGTGGCCGACTTCGGCGAGCACGTCGCCGAGTCGCAGGTGCCCCACTCCACCGCCCTGCACGCGACCCTCGACGGCGGCCGGTACCTGACCGGGCCGCTGGCGCGGTTCGCGCTGAACTCCGCGACGCTGTCGCCAGTCGCGGCGCAGGCCGCCGCCGCGGCGGGCTTCTCGGGCGAATGCCGAAACCCGTTCCGCAGCATCGTCGTCCGCGCCGTCGAGGTGGTCTACGCGATCGAGGAGGCGCTGCGGATCATCGACGCCTACCAGCGCCCGCCGCGCCCGTTCGTCGACGTCCCGGCGCGCGCCGGAGTCGGGCACGGCGTCAGCGAGGCGCCGCGCGGGCTGCTGTATCACCGCTACCGGATCGGCGACGACGGGCTGGTGTCCGCGGCGCAGATCATCCCGCCCACCTCGCAGAACCAGGCGGCGATCGAAGCCGACCTGGCCCGACTGGTGTCGGGCAACCTGACCCTCGACGACACCGCGCTGACCGCGCTGTGCGAGCAATTGATCCGCAGCTACGACCCGTGCATCTCGTGTTCGGCGCACTTCCTGACGTTGACGATCCACCGCACGTGACCGGTCAGAACGTCGAGGCGGTCGACGCGGTCGACGCGGTCGTGATAGGCCTGGGCAATCGCTTCCGCCGCGACGACGGCGTCGGCATCGCGGCGGCCGACGAGCTGAGCCGGCTGGCGTTGCCCGGTGTGCGGGTGGTGACCGACATCGTGGATCCGCTGAGCCTGCTGGAGGCGTGGTCGGGCGTGGCGCTCGCCGTGGTGATCGACGGCGCGGTCGGGACGCCGCCGAGGCCGGGCCGGGTGCGGCGCTGCGGCCTGGGCGACGTGGCGACGCGTGACGGCTTGAGTTCGCACGGCGTCGATCTCGTGCGTACCCACGCGCTGGGTGCGGCGCTGGACCGGGTACCCGGGGAGTTGGTGCTGCTCACCGTCGACGTCGCCGACACCGGCCACGGCGCCGGCCTGGATCCCCGGGTCGAGCGCGCCGTCCCCGAGGTCGTCGGCCTAGCAGTGACCGAGATCGACCGCCGGCGATCAGAAAGCGCAACGCGCGTCTGATGCGGGCGGACACGCCCTGTCGGGGAGGACCCCTGGCACGGTGCGGACCGTTTCTTGCCGCATCGTTACGGATATCTGTAACGTTTCGTCCATGCCGGCCTCGCGGAGGCGGACGTGCTTGTTCGCCGGCTGACCGCCTGCCAGGCACCGCACCGGGAATGACGGCGGTGCTCCGAATCGGGATTGTCCGGCCCTGGGGGAGGGGAGACTCGTCTCGTGCGACGCGTAGTCCGCGTGTTCCTCGTCGACGATGACGCCATCGTCCGGCACGCGCTGCGCGAGTTGATCGAATGCGACGCCGACATCGAGGTCGTCGGCGAAGCGGCCGACGTCGGCGAAGCGCTGTCGCGCATCCCGCCGTGCCGCCCCGATGTGGTGCTGCTGGATGACCGGCTGCCCAACGGCGGTGGGTTCGGCCTGTGCCGGGAGTTGCGTTCGCTGGTGCCGGGGCTGCACTGCATCATCCTCACCTCATTCGGGTCCAGCAGCGATCTTTTCGACGCGATGCGCGCCGGCGCCGACGGTTGCATCGTGAGAAACGCGAAGGGATCCGAAGTGGTCGCCGGGATCAAACGCGCCGCGGCCGGTGACCTGCTCTACGACACCGGCGCCGCGACCGCCTACCTCGCCGACCGGGCGCGCGCGAACCTCCTGGACGCCGCGTCGTTGACCGAACTCGAAGGTGAGCTTCTCGGTTTGGTCCTGCGGGGCCATACCGACGGCCAGATCGCTTCGCGAATGCGCATCGACGAGAGCGCTTTTCGCGCCTGCCTGTGGGGCCTGGTCTCGAAAGCCCGAGACGCGTAGCCGAGGTGCCGCGCAGCGCCGGCAGCCGGCTCAGCGCCGGGGACCAATGGCAATAACCGGAGGACAAACGGCTCTCCCCGATGCGGGCCGCGCCGATTAGCGTCGGGAGCGTCGTTGACGGCCGCCTCAAAACCCTGTCGGAAAAGGTTGATGTATGTCCGACCAGCCCGTTCGGCCCGCCGACGAATGCCTGCGCGACGCGGCCGGGAAACAGAGCGCGCCATGAGGACTAACCAGGGCAGCCGGGGGGCCGTCGCGGCGCGCGGCCGCGAGCGGGTTCTGGTCAGGGCCGACGTCCGGGGCGCCCGCCTCGGCAGCCTCGCAGTTCTGCTGTGCGCCCTGGCCTGGTTGACCGTGCTGGCCGCGCGCGAACACCTCGGCTACGAGCGGGCCGCCCCCGGCAGGTTCGGGTGGTCGGTGGCGCTGCTCGCCGCCGCGGCGCTGATCGCGCGCGGCATCTTTCTGGGCCGGCCGGTCACCACCGGGCACGCCGCGATCGCCGCCGCCGCGGTGGGCGCCGGATTGTGCGCGCACTTCCTGTCGTTCGGTGGGCTGGGGAACTTCCTCATCGCGGCCAGCGGGCTCGCGCTGATGTCGCCGACCACGGCCAAACCCCAACCGGAGCTACTGGATCGGGTGTGGCCGCTCGTCGACGCCACCCACGGGGACGCGCTGGCGCCCTTTGCCATGCACTCGGGCAAGAGCTACCACTTCAACGCCGACGGATCCGCGGCGATCGCATTCCGCACCCGCCTCGGGTTCGCCGTCGTCAGCGGCGACCCGATCGGCGACGCCGCCCGATTCGAAGGGCTGGTGGCCGATTTCGTCCGCATGTGCCGCGGCCGGGGTTGGCAGATCATCGTGCTGGCCGGCGGCGAGCGGCACGTCGCGCTATGGCGCGACGACGTGGTCGGGCAGAAGATGATCACGGTGCCGATCGGCCGCGACGTCGTCGTCGACGTTCGCCACTTCACGTTGCGGGGGCGCCGCTTTCGCAACCTCCGCCAGGCGGTGCAGCGCACCCGCAACAGCGGGATCACCACGCAGATCGTCGACGAACAGGGACTCGATCCAACACTGACCGCCGAGCTCACCGAGGTGCTCTACGCCGCCCACCGCGCGGCGCGCACCGAGCGCGGGTTCTGCATGAACCTCGACGGGGCCCTGCGGGGACGCTACCCGGGGGTGCAGCTGGCCATCGCGCGCGACCGGCGCGGGCGGGCGGTGGCATTTCACCGATACGCCACCGCCGACGCCGGGCTGGAAGTCAGCCTCGACGCGCCGTTCCGCCGCCCCGACGCGCCCAACGGTGTCGACGAGCGGCTCAGCGTCGAGATGATCACCGCAGCGAAAAGCCAAGGCGCGCTGCGCCTTTCGCTGGCATTCGCCGCGTTTCCGGAGATCTTCGATGCGGCGCAACCGACCCCGCTGCAGCGGGTCGCGTACCGCCTGATTCACCTGCTGGACCCGTTCATCCGCCTGGAGTCGCTGTACCGCTACCTGCGCAAGTTCCACGCGCTGGCCGAGCGGCGCTATGTGGTGGTGTGCGCCCACCACATCCCGGCCGCGCTGCTGGTGTTGCTGTCGCTGGAGTTCATGCCGCGGCCGCGCCGTCGGCGGCTGGTCCGATGACTCAGGTGCGATCCCGGCTGCCCAGCAGCGGCGGACCGAACCGGAACCGGCGGCCCGTGACCGTCTCGGGCATCACCCGCACGTAATGGTTCTTCTCCGACGACGTCCACGGCAGCAGCTGGGCGCGTTCGGCTTCCTCGATCTGCTCGTTGGTGCGCAGCGAGCGCGCCCTGCCCTTGACGATCACGCTCCAGCCCTCGGCGACGTTGTGGTCGTCGACCTCGAACAGCACGCGGTTGTTGATCGCGGTGCTGACCAGCTTGGTGCCCTCCGCGGTGCGGAACAGCACGGTGTGGTTCTGGACGACGTAGTTGACGGGGAAGATCTCGGGCTGGCCGTCCACGCTGGTGACCAGCCGCCCCAGCGTGACACCGGCCATCAGCTCCCAGCACTCGTGCACCGGCAGGATGGTCACCTCATCGTCGATCCCGGACGTCGGAGACATCAGCCACCCTTCTTTGATGGGTCGTGTTCGACAACAAGGCTATTGCAGAACCGCGGGTGCTAGCGGATCTCGAGGACGTCGCCCGGAGGGCGCCGCGGGGTGGGCGGCGGAACGGCCTCCAACGGCGGCGCTATCCCGGCGCGGATCAGCACCTGCGGGTGGCCCCCCTTGTCGAGCAGGCCGCGCACCACCTCGCGGCTCTCGTCCAGTTCGATCAGGTGGGTCAGTGTGCAGGTCGCCAGGAAGGCCATCGTGCACTCCAGCAGGACGGTCGACAACACCTCGCCGCACCGCAGCACATCCTCCCTGGTGTCCTTCGGGGTGGAGAGCACCAGGATTTTGGACCAGTCCACCGCCACCTCGGGGCGGCGATCCTCGTGGCTCCTGACCGGGAACTCGCGCGCCACGTCCACCCGGTGGCTTTCCCTGTCCGACAGCAGCGCGCCCGGCGGCACGCCCGCGTGCGACGCGAACGGCGAAGTCCACCATTGGAGTTCGGCGTGATACGAGGCGTCATCGCGGCGCAGCGCCTCGGTGAGCATGGAGGCCCGCGCCAGGCTTGGCCGGTGGTCGTCGGCGAGCACGTCGAGCATCACCACGTTCGCGTCGAACGCACCGCGCAGCACGGGCTCGAAGAGGCTCCAGTAGCTGGGCTGACCCATCGGAAGCCGGTCGGTTCTGCGTTGCATGATCGCGTTGGCGTAGTCGCGCTGCGCGCGCGTGACGTGTTCGACGGGACGGAATTCGACCGTCGCCAACCGGTCGGGCTCCTTGGCGTTGGGAAATCGGTCGATCTCCGTGCCCCAACCCGCGGCGAGCATCGCGACCCGGAAGTGATCGAGCGCGGCGCCACAGCTGAGGATCGCTTCCCGCCCGGAACGGTCCGTGCCCGGCACCGTCCGGTCGCGGTCGACGAACAGGTGCACAACCCCGTCTTCGGCCACCCACCGCCACGGCTGGCTGTTGTGCACCGACGGGGCCCGGCACGCGAGCTGCACCGCGCTCTTCAGGGTCTGGGTGTCCAGCGTCGCGATCATGGCATCGACGGTAGGCGAGTTCGCGGGCCGTGGGCAGGGCCGTTCGTCCCCGGTCGACGGGGGCATCGGTGGGCCGAAAGGCCCTGCGCCGCGCTGCTACGCACTGGGTGCCGTGGCGTTCTTTTCGACATAGCCGACGACGTCGGCCAGCGTCCGCAGCGATGCGTAGTCCGATTCGGGGATCTCGACGTGCAGCCGCCGGTGGATGCCGCGCAGAAAGCTCAGCCAGTCCATCGAATCGAGATCGACCTGGTCGCGAAGCAGGACGTCGTCGCGGATGTCGTCCGGCTCGACTTCGGGGGCGATGGTGGTCAGCACCGACAGCACCACCGCGCGGGTGTCTTCGTTCGTCGTCATTGCACACTCACTTTTCTAAGAGGTCGGGCTGCTGGAGCAGCTCGTTGATGGCTTTCAGGAACAGCGCACCCCGGTGGCCGTCGCTTGCCCGATGGTCGGCGGCCAGCGTGGCCTGCACCGCGGTCACGACCCGGATTCCGCCGTCGATGACACAGACGCGCTGAGCCTGCTGACCGAAACCGACCAGCGCCACCTGCGGCGGGTAGATGACTCCGAACACCGCGTCGACGCCCTGGTCGCCGAGGTTGGTGATGGTGATTGTCGGATCCGACATCTCGGAGCTCCGCAGCGAGAACGAGCGCGCCCGCGCCACGAGATCGGTGAGATCGTCCATCAGCTCGTCGAGCTTCTTCTCCGGGACGTCGTGGATGGCCGGGGCGACCAGGCCGCCGCCGCGCAGCGAGATCCCCACGCCGACGTGCACCCCGTTCGCGGGCTGAAAGCCGTCGTCCCGCCAGAACCCGTTGAACTCGCCGAATCGCTGCGCGGCAACGCCGACGGCCTTCAACAGCAGGACGGCCGGCAGCACCCGTTCGTCGATGGAGCGCTGCGCGTTGCGGGTGGTCAGCCACGTCATCGCGCTGTCCAGCACGATTTCCTCGGCGAGGTAGTAGTGCGGGATCTCCCGCTTGGAACGGCTCATCGCCGCCGCGATCGACTTGCGCATCAGCGCCGCGCGGTCCGCCGGCTTGGTCTTGGCCGGGGCCTCGGCGGCCGGTTTGGGAGCGGCAACGGCTTCGTGATGCAGGTGCGCGGCGGCGTGCTCGACGTCGATGATGGTCACGGCGCCCTGCGGACCGGTGCCGCTCACCGCATTGAGGTCGACGTTCTGCGACAGGGCCAGCCGGCGCGCGGCCGGCGATACCCAGCGGCGATGTTGCGGGATGCCGGGCGGTGTGACGGCGATGTGCGGCTTCGCCGGTGCCGCCTCCGGCTCGGTGACCTCGCTCGCCGCCGGCCGCGGCTTCGCGGGCCGCTTCTCCGCCTTCTCACCCGGGGCCAGCAGCGTCGCCAACGGGGCTCCCACTTGGACGGTTTCACCGACCGGCACGAGCAGCTCGCTGACCGTCCCCTCCTGCCAGCATTCGACCTCGACCGCGGCCTTGGTGGTTTCGACGACGGCCACGATCTGGCCGCGGGTCACCTTGTCGCCGGGCTTGACCAGCCACTCGTTGAGCGTGCCCTCGTCCATGTCGGCGCCCAGGGCCGGCATGGTGAACTCGATCATTGCCGCTCACCGAAGAGGTTCTGGACGGCGGCGACGATCTGGGCGGCCTGCGGCAGGGCCGCCTGTTCCAGGTGTTTCGCATACGGCATGGGGACCTCGGCGCTGCACACCCGGGCGATGGGGGCGTCGAGGTCGTAGAACGCGCCCTCCACCACGCGCGCGGTGATCTCCGCGGCCAGACTGCCGCTGCGCCAGGCCTCGTCGACGACCACGAGGCGATGAGTCTTGCGCACCGATTCGAGAATGGTGCCCTCGTCGAGGGGCCGTAGGATCCGCAGATCGATGACCTCGCAGTCGATTCCGGTCAGTGACAACTCATTGGCCGCGTCCAGCGCCTTCCACAGCGAGCCGCCGTAGGCGACCACGGTCACGTCGGTGCCGTTGCGCCGGACGGCCGCCCGGGCGATGTCGGTCGGGCCGAGCGCGCCGACGTCGGACGAGGTGTTGTAGAGCTGGACGTGCTCGAAGATCACCACGGGGTCCGGATCGGCCAGCGCCGGGCCCAGCATGCCGTAGGCGTCCTCGACGGTGGCCGGGGCCAGCACCTTGATGCCGGGGATGTGGGCGTACCAGGGTTCCAGGCTGTGCGAGTGCTGGGCGGCGAGCTGTCGTCCGGCGCCGGTGGCCATCCGGACGACGAGCGGGACGGAGAACTGCCCGCCGGACATATGACGAAGGGCCGCAGCGGTATTGACGATCTGGTCGAGCGCCAGCAGGCTGAAGTTCACCGTCATGACTTCGACGATCGGGCGCAGCCCGTTGATAGCGGCCCCGATCCCGATCCCCACGAAGCCCAGTTCCGACAGCGGCGTGTCGCGCACCCGTTCGGGACCGAACTCCTCCAGCAGGCCCTTGGACGCCGCGTACGTTCCGCCGTAGCGGCCGACGTCCTCTCCCATCAGCACGACGCGCGGGTCGTCGTTCATCGCGTCGCGCATCGCGTCGTGAACGGCGGACCGGTAGGTGGTCTTCGCGGTGTTCATCGCAGGGCCTCCGGCTGCGGGGTGAGGACGTCGCGTTCGAGATCCGCCACGTCCTCCCACGTTCCGGCCTCGGCGAACGCCACAGCGGCCTCGATCTCGGCGGCGGCCGCGTCTTCGATCTCACGCACGTCATCCTCGGAGAGGCTGCCGTCATCCAGGCACTTGTCGGTGAACGACCGGATCGGGTCGCGCTCGCGCCACTTCTCGACCTCGCCCTTGTCCCGGTACAGCTCGGGGTCGAACATCGAATGCGCCCGGAACCGGTAGGTGCGGAACTCGATGAAGAACGGCCCGCCGGTGTCGCGGACGTGATCGACGCCCTGCTGCGCGGCGACGTGGCACGCCTCGACGTCCATCCCGTCGACGGCCATCGTGGGAACGCGGTACGACGCCGCCTTGACGGTGAGGTCGGTCTGCGACTGCGCGCGGTCCAGCGCGGTGCCCATCGCGTAAAGGTTGTTCTCGCAACAGAACAGCACCGGCAGGTTCCACAGCGCGGCCATGTTCAGCGACTCGTGGAACGCGCCCTCGGCCACCGCCCCGTCGCCGAAGTAGCAGGCGGTCACCCGCTTCTGCTGCAGCATCGCGTCGGCCAGGGCGATGCCCACGGCCAGCGGCAGGCCGCCGGCGACGATCGCGTTGCCGCCGTAGAACCGCTTGGCCGCGTCGAACAGATGCATCGACCCGCCGCGGCCGCGTGAGCAGCCCTCCTGCTTGCCGAACATCTCGGCCATGATCGAGGTCATCGGGATGCCGCGCAGCAGCGCGTGCGCGTGCTCGCGATACGTCGCGACCACCGCGTCGTCGTCGGCCAGGGCGCGCAACGACCCGGCGGCGACGGCCTCCTCCCCGACGTAGAGGTGCAGGAACCCGCGAATCTTGGCCGCGCTGTACAGTTCCGCGCATTTTTCCTCCATGCGCCGGACCCGAATCATGTCGGTCAGCAGCTCATGGGCCAGCTTGGTGTCGGTCATGACGGCACCCCCTCGGTGTGGTGGTCAGGGTGTTTTTCGATCGTGGAGGTGTCGCCCTCGGGCAGGCCGAGTTCGCGGGCCTTGAGCAGTCGGCGCATGATCTTGCCGCTGCTGGTGTGCGGCAACGAGTCGACGAACTCGATCTCCTTGGGCGCCACGGTCGCGCCGAGCCGCTTGCGCGCGTGGCCCAGCAGCTCCAGGCGCAGGTCCTCGTCGCCGGTCACGCCATTCTTCAGCGTGACAAAGGCTTTGACCATCTCGCCGACCGTCGGGTCCGGTATGCCGATGACGGCGGCCTCGGCGACCGCCGGGTGATCGGTCAGCGCGCTCTCGACCTCGAACGGGCCGATCAGATGGCCCGCGGACTTGATCACGTCGTCCTTGCGCCCGACGAACCAGAAGTAGCCTTCGGCATCCCTTTTGGCCAGATCCCCGCTCAGGTACAGCCCGTCGGCGAAGGCGTTGCGGTACCGCTCCTCGTTGTTGAGGTAGCCGCGGAACATCGACGGCCATCCCGGCTTGAGCGCGAGCTCACCCTCGACGTCCGGTTCGTCGACGACCTCCGTGCTGCCACCGGACGCCTCGTCGTTGTGGCGCACGATGTAGGCGTCGACGCCCGGCAGCGGCCGCCCCATGGAGCCGGGCTTGATGTCGAAGGCGGGAGTGTTGGCGATCATGATGCCGCCGGTCTCGGTCTGCCACCAGTTGTCGTGAATCGGCAAGCCCAGCACCCGTTTTCCCCACCACACGGCCTCGGGGTTGAGCGGCTCGCCCACGCTGGCGATGAAGCGCAGCCGTGGGAATCGATACTGGGCGGGCAGCTCGGGGCCGGCCTTGATCAGCATCCGGATCGCGGTCGGCGCCGTGTACCACACCGACACGGCCTGGTCCTGCAGGATCTGGTACCACCGCTGGGCGTCGAAGTCGGCCTCGTCGACGATCGAGGTGACCCCGTGCAGCAGCGGGCTGATGATGCCGTAGGACGTTCCGGTGACCCAGCCGGGATCCGCTGTGCACCAATAGGTGTCGTCGGGATGCAGGTCCAGCGCGTACAGGCCGGTGACGTAGTGCATCGCCACGGCGCCGTGCACGTGGATCGCGCCCTTGGGTGTGCCGGTGGTGCCGCTGGTGAAGTGCAGCAGCGACGGGTCCTCGGCGGTGGTGGGCTCGATCGGCGCGTTCTCGTCGGCCGCGTCCAGCCAGTCCCAGAAGTTGAGCGTCCCGGGCGGTGGGTCGCCCCCGCGGCCGCCGTCGACGACGAAGACGTGGCGGACCGACGGCAGCCGATCGCGGATCTTGGCGATCTTGCGCTCGTAGATCGCCCTGGTGGTCACCAGCACGTCGGCCTGCCCGATGGTCACCCTGGTGGCGATCGGTTCCGGCCCGAAGGCCGAAAACAACGGCGAGATCACGCTGCCGTTGCGCAGCGCGCCCAGCATCGCGATGTAGAGCTCGGGGCAGCGGCCCATGATCGTGAAAACGCGGTCGCCCTTGTCGATCCCGAGCGAGCGCAGGGCGCTGGTGAACCGCTTGGCGAAGTGTCCGAGCTCCGCGTAGCTGAGGTCGTGCGTGGTGATCGCGCCGTTCCAGCCCACGTCGGCGACGAACCTCAGCGCCGTGCGCGTCGAGGCCGGGCCGTCGGCGTGCCGGTCCAGCGCGGCGTAGGCGATGTTGCACCGGCCCGGACCCATCCCTTCGCACAGCGCCGGCACGTCGGACCAGTGGAACTGCGCGCGTGTGCGTTCATAGTCCGTGAGGTTGGGACGGACGGAGAAGTCGTGGGGCGTCTTGCGGATCATTTCCATGGGGGCACATTTCTCCTCGCCTGGGCATCCTCATCGTTTGCCGGGCCCCGGTGCCGCAATAGAGACGAAAGTCATCAATGACCGGCCGGTCGTCCCGACGGTCGCGTCGGGCCCAATGACGTGGGGCAGGGGACCAAGGACCCTGGCGTCGATGTGCGCGCATGCCGGAGGGTGAGCGCATGACCCGAACGACGGTGGACACCGGCGTGATCACTAGCGCGGTGGAACTCGCGTGCCGTGCTCCGTCCCTGCACAACATCCAGCCGTGGCACTGGGTTGCGGGCGGCACGAGCGTCGACCTGTTCGTCGACCCGCGTCGAACGGTCACCGCGACCGACACCTCGGGTCGCGAGGCGATCATCAGCTGTGGCGCGGCGCTCGATCACTTCCGGGTGGCGATGGCCGCGGCGGGGTGGGCGACCGACGTCGATCGCTTTCCCAACCCGAACAACCTCGACCACCTCGCCGCTACCGACTTCGCCCCGGTCGACGACGTGACGCAGGCACGGCGCGATCGCGCCGACGCGATACTTCATCGCCGGACCAACCGCCTGCCGTTTCGCGCCCCGAGGCACTGGGGCACGTTCGAACCGGTCTTGCGGAGCTCGTTCGACAAGGACGCGGTGTTCCTCGACGTGCTGACCGAGGCGGCCAGGCCGCAGTTGGCCGATGCGTCCCGGCTCACCGACGCCCTGCGCCGCTACGACGATTCCTATCAGCATGAATTGCTGTGGTGGACATCGCCGTTGCGGGAGCAGGAGGGCATCCCCGACAGCGCGCTCGTCTCGCAGTCGGATGCCCGGCGGGTCGACGTCAACCGCCGGTTCCCCGTTGATCCGTCGGACGAGCGCAGCTCCGCGGGCACCTACGACGAGGCGAAGATTCTCGTGCTGTCCACCCCGCAGGACACCCGCGCCGACGCCCTGCGTTGCGGCGAGGCACTTTCGGCGATCCTGCTGGAGTGCACGATGGCCGGGCTGGCCACCTGCCCGGTCACGCACCTCACGGAACTGGTGTCCAGCCGGGACGTCATCGTCGACCTCACGGCCCGTCCGGCGTCGGTACCTCAGGTTCTGATCAGGGTCGGCATCGAACCCGAGGGCGAACCGGCCCCCAAGCCGACCCCGCGGCGGCCGATGCGGGAAGTGCTGGAGATTCGGCGATGAAGGCCGAAGCCGGGGACTGGCTGGTGATCAAGGGCGGCACGGTCGGGCGCCGCGACCTGCGCGGGCTGATCACCGCGGTGCATTCGCCGGAGGGCGAGCCGCCGTTTCGGGTTCGATGGCTCGACACCGACGAAGAGGCGACCGTGTTTCCGGGCCCGGACGCGATCGTCGTCACCGCCGCCGAGCAGAGGGCCGCCGACGAGCGCGCGCGGTCTCGGATCGCCGCGGTCCAGGCGGCGATCCACCGAGCGGACCGCGGCTGAAATGACTCCCGTGCCAAGCGGTCCGCCGTTGCTGACCGACGGCGACGTCGACACGCTCGCGTGGCAATTCCTGCACTCGCCCTACGCCGACGACGACTATGCCGACTGGCCGCTGGATCGGCGCCTCGACGGCTTCCTGCGCCGGCAGGGACTGGACCGCCTCGTGGAAGACGGCGACACCTACGACCTCATCCTCGACCGGGTGATGGCCTACATCGCCGCTCGCGCCTGATCGCGCTTTTGGGCACCGAAATCGACGCGAGCGCGCGGCCCACTCGCCCGTTGTCAAGTGGTTAGTGCAACATTTAGGCGGCTTGGCTAATTAGGTTGGCGAGGCGTTGGGCGGGTGTGTCGAGGTTCAGGGTCGGCCGGGGCCGGCTGTTGAGCTTGTCTTGGATGTGTTTGAGATCGGCTTTGGTGTGGCCGCTGA
>NZ_LZJH01000127.1:0-30115 GCF_001666745.1 Mycobacterium sp. E2699
GGTTCAGCGTCAGCCGGGCCAACGGGCTCGCGGGCGTCGGCGGCGACGGCGGCAGCGGCGGCGCACTCTTCAACCTCATCGGCACCGGGGGGATGGGCGGCAACGGCGGCGGCGGGGCCGGCGGGCCCGGCGGCGCCGGCGCCCTGCTGGTGGGCAACGGCGGTCCCGGCGGTGTCGGCGGCACCAGCTTCGGCGGCGACGGCGGGGCCGGCGGCACGGGCGGCCACTCCGGCTGGCTTCTGGGCTCCGCCGGCTCGGGCGGCGCCGGGGGCAACAACTTCGGCAGCGGCACCGGCGGCCACGGGGGGGCCGGCGGTGACGCCGGCGTGATCGGTTTCGGCGGGACCGGTGGGTCCGGCGGGTTCGCGTCGGCCGGCGCCGGCGGGGCGGGCGGCGCAGGCGGTGCCGGAGCCCTGCTGGCCGGCGACGGCGGTGCCGGAGGGGCTGGCGCGCAGGGCGCCACCGGCTTCGCCGGCGGGGCGGGCGGGGCCGGCGGCAGGGCCACGCTGCTCGGCCTCGGCGGGACCGGCGGGACCGGCGGGCTCGGTGCGCCGGCCGGCGGCGACGGCGCCACCGGAGCCAACGGATTGTTGCTGCCGGCGGCGGCGCTCAACGTAATCAACGCGCCGAGCCAGGCCCTGACCGGGCGCCCGCTCATCGCCAACGGCGCGCCCGGCGCCGCGGGCAGCGGCGCCGTCGGGGCACCCGGCGGGTGGTTGCTGGGGTCCGGCGGCTCCGGCGGCTCCGGCGCGAATGGCGTACCCGGCGGTGCCGGCGGTGCCGCGGGGTTGTTGGGTGCCGGCGGCTCGGGCGGAGCCGGCGGGTTCGGGGCGTCCGGCCCCGGCAGGGCCGGCGGCATGGGCGGCAGTGGCGGCTGGCTGTTCGGTAACGGCGGTCCGGGCGGGGCCGGCGGCGTCGGCGCCACCACCGGCGGCGGCGGGGACGGCGGGCGCGGCGGCGCCGGCGGGCGTGGCGGGTTCTTGGGCTCCGGTGGTGTCGGCGGGACCGGCGGGATGACCGGCCAGTTGACCCCAGGCTTGCGTCCCGGCGCCGGCGGTGCCGGCGGGGCCGGCGGGCCGCTCGGTGGGCTGGTCGGCGCCGGTGGCGGCAGCGGCGGGGTCGGCGGAGCATCCATCCAATCCGACGGCGGGGCCGGCGGACCGGGCGGCGCCGGCGGGACCGTCTGGGGTGGCGGCGGGTCCGGCGGCGACGGCGGTTCGAGCAGCAACGGCGCCGGCGGACCCGGCGGGGGTGGCGGGCCCGGCGGCGCGCTGGCGGGCAGCGGCGGGTCCGGTGGGGCCGGCGGATCCAGCGACAACGGTGCCGGTGGCACCGGCGGGCCCGGCGCCACCGCAGGGTGGCTGGGATCCGGCGGCGCCGGAGGCCCCGGCGGCACGTCCGGAGCAACCGTCGGGCCCGCCGCCGGCGGCCAGGGCGGGATCGGCGGCAACGCGACGTCGCTGGGCAGCGGTGGCGCCGGCGGGCCCGGCGGATTCGCCGCCGCGGGCCCCGGCGGGGCAGGCGGCCACGGTGGAGGTGGCGGGTCGCTGGTCGGCGACGGCGGTCCCGGCGGCGCCGGCGCGGATGCCGCACCGACCTCGCCCTTCGGCGGCGGTAGCGGCGGAAGCGGCGGCAACGCCTTCCTGGTCGGTGACGGTGGCAGCGGCGGCAACGGCGGCAACGCCGCAACCGTCGCGCTGCTGGGCGGACCCGGCACCGTGGGAGCCGGCGGGCTGCTGCTGGGCCGAAACGGGGTCCCCGGACTGCCGATGAGCCCGAACCTGCTCGTCAACCCCGGCTTCGAGACGGCAGACCCGTCCGGGTCGGGCTATAGCGGGGTGACCATTCCGGGCTGGACGGTGACGGGCACCCCGACGGTGATCGCGTACGGCACCCCGCGCGGTTATCCCGGGCCGTTCTCGATCCCGGATCTGCCGGGCTTCTTGAGCTTCCCAGGCACCCCGCCCCCGGGCGGCGGCAGCAATTTCGCCGGCGGCGGACCCGTGGCCACGTCCACCATCAGCCAGGTCGTCAACCTGTCCACTGCAGCCGGGAAAATCAACACCGGCACGACGCCGTACACGCTGAGTGGAATGCTCGGCGGCTACCTGGGCGACCCGTCCTCGGCCTCGACGCAGGTCACCTTCCTCAATGCCAACGGTGCCGTTCTGGGCACCGGCTCGACCGGGTCGGTCACGGCGCTGGATCGCCTGGGACTCACCGGGTTCCAGGCACGGGACGTCTCCGGGACGATCCCGGTGGGCACCACCAAAGCCGTGGTGACCGTGACCTTCGCCGACCACAACCCGGTGCTCGGCAACTACAACAACGCCTTCGCCGACAACCTGTCGTTCACCGTCGGCGATCCAAGCCTCGCCCAGCCGTCCCTCACCCCACCGGTGTCCAACGTCGGCCATCTGGATCACGTGTTCCTGATCTACATGGAGAACCACGGCGTCGGTGACATCCTCGGCAGCCCGAACGCGCCCTACATCAACGCCCTGATCAACAGCTACGGATACGCCGACAACTACTACGCCCTCGGTCACCCCAGCGACCCCAACTACTTCCGGATCCTGGGCGGAACGGACTACGGCATCGACGTCAACCCGCCGCCGAACGTCATCTACGGAAACAACAACCTCATGGCAAGAATGGATTCGTCGGGCGTCACCTGGGCCGGCTACGCGCAGAGCATGCCCTACCCCGGTGCCATCACCAACTCGGGTGACTACGCCGTCGACCAACTACCCTTCGCCATGTTCAACTACGTCTACGCCAACCCCAACCCGGCCTACCTGCCGACCCACCTGCTCCCGCTGACGAATTTGAGCACCGACCTGCAAAACCCCAATACCGCACCGCAATTCGCCTGGCTTGCCGCCAACGAGTCCTACAACATGGAAGGCCCCGTCAGCACTCCCACCGGCGCTCTCCACTTTCTGGGCAGCCAGCTCACGACGCACCAGTACAACATCGCCGCCGGTGACCAGTTCGTCCAGCAACAGGTGTCCACCATTCAGGGCTCGCCGACGTGGACCGACCCGACACAGAAGGACGCGATCATCATCACCTGGGACGAGGACTACAACAACCTGTCGCTGGGCATCGGCAACCAGGGCAACAACGTCCCCATGATCGTCATCCCCAACCAGGGCGCCGTGACGCTGGGCGAGATGCAATCGGGCCACTTCGTCGCCACCGGCCACTACGACCAGTACGGCCTGATGGCGACCATCGAAGACGCCTTGAGTCCTACGCCGGGAGCCCTGGGTCCGCTCACCGCCAACGACATGTACGCCCAACCCATGAACGAATTCTGGACGTAAACGGCAGCCCCGGCAGGCGCGGCCGGACGCCGAACGTCTGACCTCGGGAGTGTCGGATTGCCAAGGACTGGGCACTCCACCTTCGAGCCCTGGTTCGCACCTCAGAACACGTGGAAGGTCGGATGATGCCACACATAGTGATGACCGTATCGGGAACCGGTGTCGACATGTGGAACACCGCGCCACCGCAACCCGCCGGCGTAGGTTACGCACTGGCGACCGCGTTTCCAGACCTGTTCTACTGGCAGCCCGTCGGTAACTACCCGGCCAGCGTGTTCCCCATGGGCCCGAGCGTGGACGCCGGCGTCGCCGAGCTGAACAGGCTTTGCACGCAAATCAATCCACCAGGCGGGGCGCCGTCCTATCCGGACAATTCCATCATCCTGCTCGGGTATTCACAGGGCGCCATCGTCGTCTGCCAATTCCTGCACACGATCGCGTGGCTGAATCCGCAGATCGCGAACCGCATTGTCGCGGTGGGAGTTTGGGGAAACCCTCTCCGGCTGCCGGGTTTCGCTTCCGGCAACCAGTTCGCGGGATGGCCGATGCCGGCTGACGTTGACGGTGTTGTCACCGGCGGCGTCGCAGGCCCGGCCTGCATGATGCCCGCGGACGTGGCACCCCACCTACTGACGCCGGTCACGCATTTCTGGGGGGATTTCGTCAACACTATCGGCGTCGGCAACGACATTTACACCGACGCACCGGTCGGCCCCAACCCGTGGACAGCGGAGGCCGGCCCGGGTGTCATCGAAACGCAGATCTATAACATCGTCCAAAATGCAAACAGTCCAAACATATTCGCAATCCTTCGCGACGCGTTGAAGCTGGTGAACCCGACCACATCGGTTGAAGAAATCATCTCCATCACCGAGGCGATCTACAACGGGGGAATGTTCTTGGCGGCCGGCCCCAATGCATCTCACTACACCTACGACACCACGCCGATCTATAACTTCATCGCCTTGGCGGGCCAAGAGACGCAACCGTTTTCCACCGGTCAGGTCTGACCAGCCCCCATCGGTAGAGTGTCGGGGGACAGCCAGGAGAGGAAGCATGCGATCAGTTGCGTTGGCCGCCGCCATTGCCGCGGCCTTCGGAGTCCTCGCGCCGTCTGATCCGCCGGCACCGCACACCAGGCTTGCCGACCACACCGTCCCATTGGCTCCTCCCGCTGACCCCGGCGACGGTTCCCTGCCCAGCGGGGGCCAACTGACGCCGTTCGACATCCAATACTCGGCGATCGCGCGCCTCGACCCGGCGCTGTTGAAAGCGATCCAGGGTGCCGCGAATGCGGCCGCCGCGGACGGCGTCACCATGACCATCACCTCGGGCTGGCGGTCGCCGGAGTTTCAACAGCGGCTGCTCGACAACGCCGTCCGGACCTACGGCAGCCTCGCCGCGGCGCGGCAATACGTGCAGACCCCGGAGATGTCCAAGCACGTCACCGGCGAGGCGGTCGACGTCGGGGGTCCGGGCGCCGACCAGTGGCTCATCGCCAACGGGTCGCGCTTCGGGCTGTGCCGGATTTACGCCAACGAGCTGTGGCACTTCGAACTGGCGACGGACGCCGCGGGGAACTGCCCGGCCCTGTTGCCCAACGCGGCCGGATGACCGGGGCGGTTTGGTCCGCCGCTCCGTAACGGCAGACTTCAGGAGGGTAGGTCACAGGCTGGAATCAATTGACCGGGAATGCCCCACCTCGGCCCGTCGACGGAGATGTGCGCCTCGCTTGGGGCACACGCACGCGATCCCCAATTGAACCTGGTGTGTCAGCGGGTGCCGCTGCGGTGACCGATTCCCGACGCCATTGGCGGACCGCCGCTATCGCGGTCTTGAGACCACGACGACGCCCCGACGCCCGGTCGGTCCTGGCGAAGCCGGGCTCGAGTTCAGCGAACATTCGCTCGCTGCGGGTTTCCGGCGCGTCGTCGACCGTGTCGCGCAAGTATTTGTTCGGCAGTGACAGCTTGGCGATGGTGCGCCAAGTCTTGGCGTACTGCATCACAAAAGAGCCTGTGGTGTAAGGCAGGTCGTATTTGTCGCACAACGCGCGCACCCGCACCGAGACCTCGTGCAGCCGGTTGCTCGGCAGGTCGGGGTACAAATGGTGTTCGATCTGGTGGCACAGGTTGCCGCTGATGAACCGCAGCACCGGCCCGGCCTCGAAGTTGGCGCTGCCGAGCATCTGGCGCAGGTACCACTGGCCCTTCGTTTCGCCGATCATGTCGGTCTTGGTGAACTTCTCCGCGCCATCGGGAAAGTGCCCGCAGAAGATGACGGCGTTAGCCCACACGTTGCGGATCACGTTGGCCGCCGCGTTGGCCGTCAGCGTCGAGGTGTACGTCGCCGCCGGTGACAAGGAGGTGAGGGCCGGGAACGCCAGGTAATCCTTGAAGACCTGCCGCCCGGCCTTGGTCGAGAACTCACGCGTCTTCTCGAGGACGCTGTCGCGCTCCGGCCCGGCCGTCAACAGCTTTTCCAAGTCGACGGTCTGCAGGCCGATTCCCCACTCAAATCCCAGCGCGAGCAGGGCGTTGAACAGCAGGTTGCCGAGATTGAAGCCTTCCCAGGGCTGGTCGCGCGTCACCCGCAGGATGAAGTAGCCCACGTCGTCATCCATGCCGAGGATGTTGGTGTACTTGTGGTGCTGATGGTTGTGGGAGGCGATCCAATGTTTTGATGCCGCGCTCATGTCCCACTCCCATGTCGTGGAGTGGATCTCGGGATCGTTCATCCAATTCCATTGGCCGTGCATGACGTTGTGACCGATTTCCATGTTCTCGATGATTTTGGCCAGACCAAGGGTCAGGGTCCCCGCCCACCATGCCGAGCGTTTCGAGCTTCCGGCCAACAGGAGCCGTCCGGCGATATCGAGGGCACGTTGCGCGGCAATGGTGCGCCGGATGTAACGCGCGTCGCGCTCAGCAAGAGAATCCTCGACGTCCCGGCGGATCGCGTCCAGTTCGACGGCCAGATTCTCGATGTCTTCCGCAGTCAAGTGGGCAAAAGCTGGAACGTCGGTAATCGCCATGGCTTCCTTCTCTTGAAATTTCCCTGTGTGGGAGTTCAGCGTTCACGTGCACGGCGAGCCCCGTCAGTCCCCGAGGCCACTCCCTCGATCGCTCAACGCGCCTAGCGGGTCGGCCGTTCCCTCTGGGCCGGCGGACTTAGCTGATTCACAGGCTTATGAGGCGGATCTAATTTGCCTGCGCCTCAACCTCGTTCGTTGATCGGGTAGCCGAGCACGGCAAACCTGGAGGCCGCTCAGTACACGATAAGGGGTGGCTTTGTCTTTGACCGCCGCGGCGCACCGACAGTGGGATCCGTTCGCCCCGCCACCGCCCCTATCAGACCGATGGCGAGGAGCATCATCAAGGACCCCCTCCGAGCCGCTGGTCGACCTGACCGGCATGTGGTGCTCATCCTACGCTGCCGATTGGACCGTCTGTCGGCGACGGCCGGCTCTGGTTGCTCGACCTTCTCCTAACCGACAGACAACCCAGCCGGTGTTCCCGGAACGCAAGTCGCTTAGTGCTGTGGTCCACGCGTCTTGACGTCCCCCAGCGATGCGGTCGTGCGCATCAGACCGTTGTCAATTTCTAATGCCAGCGATTTTGGCATGAATTGGGGATGAGGAGCGGCACTACAGTTTCCTCACAGATTGATACCGATTGATACAGAGCAGTTTTGCGCCCACTTATTGATGCACGATGTGCCAGTACGCATCGTCGGCATATAGATGCGGGGAGCAGCCCCGCACGTCCATGCGCAAAACAGGGAGAGCCATGAAATCCATGAAATCACTTGCCGTCAGCGCGGCTGCACTGGCCGTCGTGGGCGGTGGCGCCGCCGGGCTGGCATCCAGCGCATCGGGTATCGCGCCTGCGGGCCTGCCTCAGGTGCAACTGGCCTCGGCCGGCGCGCCGCTACCACAGGACCCGCCGCAACCCGCGTCGACAATGATCCTCCCGACCCCAGACCAGTTGACTGGCATCCTCAACGACCTTTCCAATCCGGGCGTGTCGTATAGGACCAAAGATGGCCTGGTCGAGGGCGGCATCGGGTCGGGCGAGGGCCACCAGATGGATCACGAGCTGCGAGTGGCCTACCGGAACGGGCAGCTCCCGCTGTCGTTTGTCGTCTCCAACATCCAACAGAACGGTCCGACCACGGTCATGTCCGATGTGGCCGTCTCGGGACCGAAGCTGTCGGCGCCGGTCACGAAGCCGCTCATGTTTGTCAATCAGAACGGGAACTGGGTGTTGTCGAGCCCGTCCGCGACCATGCTGGTGCAGGCCGTCGCGGGGCACTGATTCCGACTTTCCGCCTTAGCGGCCGAGCCGTCGCTGACGTGGGCGGGGCTCGAACCGGATCGCGAGTTTCTTGACGGCGACCCGCGCGGCAGGCGAAGTGAACCGCCACAAGCCTTTAATCGTCTGCAGGACAGCGGTTCCGGGCCCGTCTCCGGCCCAGGCACGATTCGCGCCAGAACCGCCCCCGGGCGCGCGTTGACGCCGCGGTGAGGGTGGCGCGCACGCTCTATCCGCCCGAAAGTTGTTGTGCGAGAGCCCACGCGCTCTGCGCCAGGGCGCGGTAGCGGTCCCGGACGTCCGCTGAGCCGGCCCGGGAGTCGGCCGCGTTGCCGTCGAGCCCGCGCCGCCACACGCCGGCGGTGATGGAGGCAAGCCGGAACATGGAGAACACGATGAAGGCGTCGAGCGAGCGAGTTGGCTCTCGGTCCGCATGGCGACAGTAACTCGCGACGAATGCTTGCTCATCGGGTATGCCGGTGCCCGTCAGGTCCTCGCCCGCCACACCCCTGGTACCGCTGAATTCCGGCGATAGATGGTAGGTCAGACAGGTGTAGCCGAGGTCAGCCAACGGATGGCCGATGGTTGCCAGCTCCCAGTCCAGGACCGCGACAATCCGGGGCTCGGTCGGGTGGATCAGGACGTTACCCAGGCGGTAGTCGCCGTGCGCGATGCACGCCGGCTCGTCGTCCGCTGGCAGGTGTTCTGGCAGCCATTGCGCCAACCGGTCCATCGCCGGCATGTCCTCCACGCGCGCGGCCTGCCACTGCCTCGTCCACAGCGCCACCTGACGCTGCAGGTATCCCTCCGGTCTGCCGAACCCCTCGAGTCCTGCCGCACGCCAGTCCACTCCGTGCAGCGCGGCAAGCACCCGCGCGAGGTCCTCGTAGATCGCCGCGCGATGCGCCGGACCGACGGCGGGCAACGCCGGATCATGAAAGATGCGTCCAGGGAGGTAATCCATGACGAAAAACGTTGTGCAGATGACGGATTCGTCGTTGGACAATAGCCGCATGCGCGGCACCGGCACATCGGTGTCTCGCAACGCCGACATGACGCGGTGTTCGCGCTCTACGTCATGCGCCCGGGGCAGCAACCTGCCCGGCGGCTTCTTGCGAAGGACGTACTCGCCACCGGCGGTCTGCAGGTGGAACGTCGGGTTGCTCTGCCCGCCTTGAAACTGGCGAATCCTGAGTTGACCGTCGAAGCCTGGCAGTTGGCCGCGCAGGTACCGTGCCAGGGCGGCCTCATCGAAGCGGTGCGCCGGTAGCACCGGCACCAGTTCTGCCACACCGTCCATCGGTGCAACATTACTGTCGTAAGCCGACGCCGCAGCCCCGGTCAGTCGCTCGCGGCGCTGCCGTCCTTGCGGTCTGCCGGCGAGCCGGGTGTGGTCATGATCGCAACTCCTCGGTCAGCACCACGGTTTTCGGCCACCTCCATGTTCTTGGCCATGGGCGTCTCCCCTAGACCATGGCTGGTTTCGCCGGGCCGGAGTAGACCTCGAAAAATCGCGCCGCCATCTCGGCGGGTATGGACAGGTTGGCGTCGTGGTCGGTGCGCAGGCACACGACGCTCGGGCCCTCGTGCTCGCGCGAACGCCGCAAGGCGCCATCGAGGTCCTCGATGCGATCGACGTATTCGCCGTGGCAGCCAAGGCCTTGCGCCACGACGTCCCAACGGATTTCGCCCTGCGCGGTTCCGAATGTCGTGCCATACAACTGCAGCTCGTTGATTTCCTCCATCGTCCATGAGCCCTCAGCGAATACGATCACCGTGACGTTGACGTCCTCGCGGGCGGCGGTCTGCAGTTCCATCATGTTGAATCCGGCCGCCCCGTCTCCGGTGACGCAGACGACGTCGCGCTCAGGTGCGCCGAGTTTGGCGCCGATTGCCGACGGGATGCCGGTGCCGAGCATGCCGAGTTCGAGGATGGAGTGATACGAACGCGGCCGGGTCGGCGGCAGCATGGTGTAGGCCCACAGCGAGGTGTTGCCACCATCGACGGTGTAGACCGCGTCCGGACCGAACACCGCACCGATGGCACCCAACGCGTGCGCGGGATGGATGCCCGGGCCCTGCCATTCCAGGATCGGCGTGGCCATCTGCGTCCGTACCTGCTCGTCGAGCCGGCGGTAACGCGCCAGATCCGCGCCATCACGCGCGCCGGGGTCGATCGCACGCAGCCGAGCGGCGATACCGTCGAGCGCGGTGTGGGCGTCGGCGAGGATGCCCATGTGCAGGGCCCGCGTGACACCGAAATTGCGGGGGTCGATGTCGATTTGGATGAGTCGCTTGTCCATTGGGTCGCCCCAGTAGGTGTCATAGGGGACATCGAGATTGCCCATCCGCGAGCCGACGACGAGCAAGACGTCGGCCTCGCTGCGCGCAAGGTCACCGCCGGGGCCGAAGCCGAAGACGTAGTTGGGGTGGTCGCCCGGGACGCTCGCGCGGCCCGCCATCGAGCTCATCGCGGGGCAGGCGAGCCGCTCGGCAATCTCGAGTACACGATCGCGTGCGTCGGCGCGATCCACGCCCTGGCCTGCGATCAGCACCGGACGCTTCGCCGCGGCCAGGAGCGCGGCCGCCTCGTCGAGCTGGCGATCCGACGGCTGCGGCGGACCCACCCGGTAGGCAGCCGGCGCCAGTACGGGCGCGGTCTCGGGATCGCCGGTCTCGTAGAGGATCGGTGCCGGCAGCTCGATGTGGACGGGACCGGGGCGGCCACTGTGCATTTCGCGGAACGCCATTCGCAACACCTCGGGGATACGGGCCCACTCGAAGATGGGGCCGCCCCACTTCACCGCCGGGCGAAAGAGGTCGAGTTGGTCTTGTCCCTGAAAGGTGGACGGCGGCGACGGGTAGACGATGCCGAGGCGGTGCTGGGAGGTGATGGCCAGCACCGGAACGCCCTCGTGCAGCGCGGTGATCACGCCGGGCAGCAGGTTGGCCGAGCCCGGACCGGGGTTGCCCAGCACGGCGGCGACCTTGCCGGTGGTCTTGTACAGCCCCTCGGCCATGTGGACGCCGGCCGCTTCGTGCCGCACCGGTACCATCCTGATGCCATGTGGTTGCAATTGCGCCAGCAGCGGGTCGATCTCCGGACAGGGCAGCCCGAAGACAAACTCGATCCCTTCCGCTTGAAGAGCGCGCGCGAACAACTCGCCGCCGGTGATCTCAGTCATCTCCAACCTCCAGTCGAGGTCTGCTTCTTGAATTGGTTGTAGTGCCACGGTGCGGCACCGCCGCTGGGAAAGTCTTGACAAATCAGGACGAGCTCTTGACTTTTCAAGACAAGCCGACTGGCCTGAGCGCGGTACTCCCGGATTGGAGCACACCACTTCGCCGAGGGGCAGGGGACAAAGTCCCGCCTCGACCGGTCGCCGCTATGTCGACGTTCGCGTAATTCCCGGCCGCAGCGTTCACGGAATTCCGCAGGTGGTCCCGCCATGGTGCTGGACGTTGGCGGAGCAGCTTGTCAAGCGTGTGGTCGAGCTGCGCGGCTGCGCACACGTGCGCGGGGGCGGCAGGTGTGGGCGGTTAGTCCCGTGGTTGTGATCGCTGGGCACTGGGGTGGTCGAAGTGGTAGTGCAGGGCTCGGCCGAATCGGCGTATCGGGGTGATGTGGAACAGGATCGGCATGAGGTGCCTATAGAGCCGCGAGTAGTGTTGCTTGATCTCGACTGGATCCCAGTACCACGATTCGGAGTCAAAGATCAGGCCGGGGACCGCTTTTGCTAGGTCGTGCGGGTCGTTGATACTCCAGTCGAGTTGGGCGCCAGAGGCTTTCACTGGTGGGTAGCGGTGCAGCCCGCACACTCCCGCCGGGCTGTAGCCGTCGAAAACCAATTCACCGCTGGGGAAGCGGTCGGTGATGCGTCGCAGCATCGCGACGCCATCGGCAGCGCGCAGATACGGTGTCAATCCTTCGGCGACGACCACGACCGGCTTGTCGGCGGGGATGGTGTTGAGCAGCGCGGGATCGGTGACCGAGGCGGCGATGGTATGTAGACCTGCACGTGGCGAGAAGAGCCGCCGCCGCAGCCCGATGACCTCAGGCAGGTCGATGTCATACCAGTCGACAGTGGCTGGCGGGTTGACCCGGTAGACCCGGGTGTCCAGTCCGCAGCCCAGATGCAGCACAACGCATTCGGGGTGCACGTCGATGAAGCGCTGCACCCACCTGTCGTAGGCCTTGGCCCGCACTGCGGCCGAAATTTGGTCGCGCCGGCGCAGCCGCAACGCGGCGAAGTCGCAGTCCACCCGGTGCAGGGCCTGATCGGCCTCTCGATCGGAAAGTATCGAGTCTGGCTGACGGCTATCGAGGGCTTTGCCGTATAGCCCTACCAGCGCGGTCTGCTGCGTCCCTGTGAGACTGGCCTTTTCGATCTCTGCCATGTCGCTCCGACCTGGTCATGTTCTGGTAGCGAATAACGCTGGGTGCGGTCACGGCTTGGCGGGTTCGACCAGGATTTTGCAGTGTTGGGCGGGATCGGCGAGCGCGTCAAATGCGCCCGACAGGCCGTCGAGGCCCACCGCGCCGGTGATCATCGGGGTGACATCGACGCGGCCGTCGGCGATGGCGGCGAGCGCGCTGGCGAACTCGTCAAGGCTGTATGCGACGACGAATTGGACCGAGAGTTCCTTGGCGATCCCGTAGTAGGGCACGATCGTGTCGGGCTGCATGCATAGCCCCGCGACGACGATGCGGGCACCGATGGGGACGTCGTGCATGATTTGTTGGATGATTCCTGGCACGCCCACTGCCTCAAAGACCACGAGCGCAGCGGTACCGGCTGCGCGTCGCCCGGCCCGGACGGCGGATTCGGCTGCGGGGTCGACGGTTTGGGTCGCGCCCATCAGGCCGGCGAGTTCCCTGCGGCGGGGCGAGAAGTCGGCGCCGATCACGGTGTGGACCCCGGCGATGCGTAATGCGGCGATAATCGCCAGTCCGATCGGCCCGCACCCAAGCACGACGGCGGTTTCCCCGGGCTGCAGCGCTGATTTGGCGACGGCGTGCACGCCGACGGCCAGCGGTTCGGTGAGCGCGGCCAGCTGTGGCCGCAGGCCATTCGGCACCGGCACGACCAGCGGCGCTGACAACAGCATCAGTTGGGCGTAACCACCCGGGTAATCATTGTTGTAGGTCAGGCGGTGCACGCCGCTCTTCGAGAGGAGGACGGGCACCGACACCACTGTGCTGCCCGGGGGTGGGCCGTCGGTGTCCGGGCCGGCTTCGAGTACTTCTGCGCAGAATTCATGGCCCATGAAGACGTCTTTGGATAGGTCGACGTGGGAGTCACCGACGGCGGCGGGACCCAGGGTCGGCCACAGCTCGTCGTTGATGCCCACGATGGTTTGGGCATCGCGGAGGAAATGCAGATCCGTGCCGCAGATGCCGCACGCGAGTGTGCGCACCAGCAGCTGGCCGGGTTCGGGTCGGGGATCGGCGACATCGACTACGGCAAACTTGCCGTTATGGAACACGCCCGCGCGCATGCTGTGGCCCCTTCTTAAGTGAATTGAGCTGTCGCAGTGGCTATTCGGATGGGCTTTGTTGAAAGTAGGTGTTTGCGTAGTCGGCGAGCACCTGCAGCTCGGCTGGTCCTACAGCTTCCTCAAAAAAGGCCATGAGTCCGGCCATCACGTCCTCGCGGGGCAGGGCCTCGAGTTCGGGTGCCAGATCGGCGACCGTCCATGGCTCCTCGCCGCGCTGCACCTGCCCGTCGGGTGCCCAGCCGCGCAGCAAGGTGACGGTGGAGCCACGAACTGTCAAGAATTGGCCGGTCATCGGGCAGTCGGCGCTGGCCAGGTAGGCGGCCACCGGCGCGATCCGTATCGGGTCGCGCGGATCGAACTGCCCCTTGGGGGGTGCCTCTGAAAAGCCCGGAACGAAATCCAGGCTGGTGCGGGTGCGGATCATGCTGGGCACCAGGCAGTTGACCCGCACCCCGAGGCGGCTGAGCTCCAGGGCGTGCACGATGGTCATCGCCGCCACACCGGCTTTGGAGGCGGCGTAGTTGGACTGCAGCGGCAGCGGTTGGGTGAGACCTGACTCGGAAGCCGTGTTGATGATCACCCGGTCCACGCCCGAACCATGCTGGTCGACCTGGCCACGCCAGTAGTGCGCCGCCCAGCGGCTGACCGCGAAGGTGCCTTTGAGGTTGACCGCGATGACCGAGTCGAATTGGTCTTCGGTGATGATCTCAAGCGCCGCGTGGTTGTCGATACCCGCGTTGTTGACCAGGATGTGCAGGTCCCCGTAGGCCTCGGTCGCCGCATCGATCATGCGGCGCGCGCCCTGCCAGTCGGTCACGTCGTCGCTATTGGCGATCGCGTTGCCCCCGGCCACGGTGATCTCGTCGACCACGGCTTGGGCAAGGCCGGCATCGGCGCCAGTCCCGTTACGTTCGACGCCGCGATCGTTGACCACCACGCGTGCACCTTCCGCAGCGAAAAACAGCGCCTCGGCCCGGCCGATCCCCCGACCCGCCCCGGTGATCAGCGCCACCCGGCCCTCCAAACTGCCCATTACAGAACTCCCATCGCAGAGAAGCACCCGCTTTGGCAACATGATTATATCGAGTGTAAGTCTCTATCGAATGTACTGCTACTCTGAATGTAGATGACGTTTCCACGCTCGACTGACGAACTCGGTTTGCGCGACCGCAAGCGCCAGCGCACCCGCCAGGCGCTGATCAGTGCGGCCATGCGGCTGTTTGAAGAGAAGGGCTACGAGCAGACCACCGTCGCTGAGATCGCCGCGGCCGCCGAGATGTCAACCAAGACCTTCTTCAACCACTTTGCGAGTAAAGACGAAGTTCTTTTCCCGCACCTGTCGGCACGCATCGACGATGCGGTCGCGATCATCACGCAGCGCCAACCCGACGACCGCATGCCTGATGTTCTGGTGAAAGTCATGGAGCAAATGCTGGCCGACGCGGTCAGAGACGAAATCGACGGTGGGTTGGCGTCAGTGCGGCTGCCCATGATCGTCTCGGTGCCCTCAGTGCAGGCGGCCACCCTGCACCGGTATTTCCAAGCCGAAACCCGCCTTGCCGAGGCGCTTCACGACAGCTACTCCGACCTTCTCGACGCCCCGGCAGCCGGCGCTGTCATTGGCTCACTCATGGGCGCAGCCCTGGCCGCCGCGCTGATCTGCCTGCAACGCGGCGACACCACCGAACAGGTCCAAGCCGCAGCCCGTCGGGCTATCGCCATCGCCATGGCGGGAGTACGCAACATGGTTGATAAGCCCTCGCCGGCAGCACCTCGCTCCAGCTAGAACATCCTGATGTCGCCGTTCTAGCCGCCGGATACTTCTGCTCGTCCACGGTTAACTCCCTCATCGAGGTCAAGGATCAGCCGACTTACCTGTCAACCATCTGCCGAAGCGGTACAAACAGGTGGTGGGGGCTGATCGCAGCAAATCGCCCGCAACGCAACGCTTTTTGAGGCGAAGCCGCGCCGAGAATTCGAACCGCGAAGTGTTCCAACCGCGCCCCGAGGCCGAGTCGCAGGTCTTCACCCCAGCGCGAATCTCAACCCTCACGCGCCACGGAAGATCAGCGCGCTTGCACCACTCCGCCCGCCGGGTGCTCCTCGACGTCGTTGAGAATCAGCTCGCGCACGGCGGGACGCGGTCCGTACGGTCGCAGCATGGTGCTGGCCGGCCGCGGACGCACGTGCTGCGGCCACCAGAACCAGCGCCCCAGCAAGGTGGCCAGCGACGGCGTCATGAACGACCGCACGATCAAGGTGTCGAACAACAAACCCAGCGCGATCGTCGTACCCACCTGGGCCATCACCAGCAGCGGGCTGAACATGAACGTGGCCATGGTCGCGGCGAACACCAGACCGGCGGAGGTCACCACCGAGCCCGAACCGGCCATCGCGCGGATCGTCCCCGTTTTGAGCCCGGCGCGGATTTCCTCCTTGAACCGCGATATCAACAGCAGGTTGTAGTCCGAGCCGACCGCCAGCAGCAGGATGATCGCCATCGCCAGCACCATCCAGTGCAACTTCATGCCCAGGATGTACTGCCATAGCAGCACGGAGAGTCCGAATGAGGCGCCCAATGACAGCAACACCGTACCGACGATCACAAAGGCCGCGACGACGCTTCGGGTGATCACCAGCATGATGATGAAAATCAGTGTGGCTGCGGCAATTGCGGCGATCAGCAGGTCGATGTCAGAGCCGTCGTGCATGTCCTTGTACGTCGCGGCGGTACCGCCGAGGTACACCTTGGAGCCCTCCCAGGGCGTGCCCTTGATCGCCTCGTGCACGGCCTGCTTGATCGGTTCGATGTGGCTGATGCCTTCGGGACTCGCCGGGTCGCCTTCATGGGAGATGATCAAGCGCACGGCGTGCCCATCCGGCGAGATGAAGTTCTTCAGACCCCGCGCGAAATCCGGGCTCTTGAACGCCTCCGGCGGAAGGTAGAAGGTGTCGTCGTTCTTGGCCTTGTCGAAGGCATCGCCTTGGGCGGTGGCGTTGTCGGACTGCGCTTTGGCCTGTTCGTTGAGACCCATCTGGGTCGCGTAGTTCGACATGATGGTGTCGAGGTTGTGCTGCTGACTTTCGATCTGCGGAGGTATCAGCGCCACCAGCTTCGGCTGGATGCGATCCAGCTTGTCCAGGTTCGCGCTCAGGTTCACGATGTTCTGCGCCACCTGGTCGATGCCGTCGAGCGCGTTGAAGATCGACCGGATCGCCCAGCAGGCCGGAATGTCGTAGCAGTGCCGCTCCCAGTAGAAGTAACTGCGAATCGGCCGGAAGAAGTCGTCGAAGTTGGCGATGTCGTCGCGCAATGCCTCCGTGATTTGCACGGTTTCCTTGGTGAGCCTGGTGGTTTCGTGCGTCGTGTTGCTCAGATCCTGGGTGACCTGCATCTGCTCATGCAGCGTTGCCATCGTCTTGCGCAGTTCGTCCGCCTGCTTGAGCAGGTTTGCCGCCTGCTCGTCCTGATAGTGCTGGGTCTGGATCCGCGCTGCAGCTTGTGCACCCATCTGAAAACCGAGGGTGCTGTGGTCGAGCGGCGTGCCCAACGGTCGGGTGATGGTCTGCACCCGTCCGATACCAGGGATGTGGAAGACCGCCTTGGCCACCTTGTCCAGGATCAGGAAATCGGCCGGGTTACGCAGGTCGTGATCGGTCTGGATCATCAACAGCTCGGGATTGAGCCGAGCCTGGTCGAAGTGCCGGTCCGCGGCGGCATAGCCGACATTGGCCGGGGTGTCCGCCGGCAGGAAGTGGCGGTTGTCGTAGTCCGTCTTGTAACCGGGCAGGGCGAGCAGACCAACCAATGCGACCCCGATGGTCACCGCGAGAACCGGCGCGGGCCAGCGGACGACCGCGGTGCCGATGCGACGCCAGCCCCGGGTCGCCAACTTGCGCTTCGGATCCATGAGCTTGAAGAACGAAGCCACGGTCAGCACTGCAGGGCCTAGGGTCAACGCCGCGAGCACCGCTACCAACATGCCGATGGCGCACGGTGCGCCCAATGACTGGAAATACGGCAGTCGGCAGAAGCTCAGGCAGTACATCGCGCCGGCGATGGTCAGGCCCGACCCGAGCACGACATGTGCGGTGCTATGGAACATGGTGTAGAAGGCTTGTTCACGGGTCTCGCCCAGACCGCGCGCCTCGTGGTAGCGGCCGACCACAAAGATCGCGTAGTCCGTTCCGGCGGCGATCGCCATCAACACCAACAAATTGTTGGCGAACGTGGAGAGTCCGATGATCTCGTTGTTGGCCAGCAAGGCAACGACGCCTCGAGCCGCGGCCAACTCGATGAACACCATCGCCAGCATGATCAGCATGGTGGTGAACGAGCGGTAGACGAACAGCAGCATCACCACGATCACCACAAAAGTGACAAGAGTGACGAGCGCGACGCCCTTCTCGCCCGCGTGGGACTGGTCGGCGAACAGTGGACCCGGGCCGGTGACGTATGCCTTGATTCCCGGCGGCGCGGGCACCGAGTCCACGATCTTGCGGAGGGCCAGGGCAGACTCGCTGGCCAGCCCGCCACCCATGTTGCCGGCGAGGTAGACCTGGACGTACGCGGCCTTCTGGTCGTGGCTCTGGGAACCCGCCGCCGTCAGCGGATCACTCCAAAAATCCTGGACGTGCTGAACGTGTTGCTTGTCTTGCTCGACGCGCCTGACGATCTCGTCGTAGTAGCGGTGCGCGTCGGCCCCGAGCGGCTTGTCACCCTCCAGCAAGATCATGGCCGAGTTATCGGAGTTGAACTCTTTGAACGTCGATCCGACCTTCATCGTCGACTGAAAGGATGCCGCGTCAGTCGGACTCATCGACACCGAGTGGGCCTTGGAGACGGCCTCCAGCTGCGGCGACGCGGTGTTGGTTATGAACACGATCGCCAACCACACCAGGACGATCGGCAGGGCAAGCCGATGGATCATCCGCGGCAGGAACGGCGGGATCAGCGGCTGGTCGACGCGCGGCGGCGCCTGGCCTGGCTCGCTCATGCGGACTTGTCCAGGCAGTAGACGAAGGGGTTCACGGTTTCGTTGGAATCTGAGCGATTCGGAGCCTTGATGACGTCACCGTGCCCGTCGTGGTTGTTGACGACGAATTGGCAGGCGATCCAACTGCCGTCTCCTTGCGCCACCAGGTTCGCCGGGATGCCGGGCTTTGTTGAACTCAATACTTTGCTCCAGGGCAAGGGCACGTTGAGGGCCTGCTGCGGATGGGAATTTTCGTCGAGGTAGTTGATGGTTGCCGTGCTGCCCGGCGAGCCCCAGACCTCGAGCGTGATCGTCTTGGCGTTGAACTCGTCGAGGACCTCGCCCGAGGTGCCGCCACCGAACGAACCCTTGTGCACGCCGAAGACGCCGTGCAACCGGTACACCACGAATCCTGAGAGCGCGACGACCGCTGCGATCGTAAGCACCAGCCAGTAACGCCCCAGAAGGCCTTTTTTCCTGGCACGCTTCGGGGTGACATTCTTTTCCTCCGTGCCGGCGGAGCTCTGCTTCTCCAACGGCTCGGTCCTTGGCTCAGTCGTCGTCATGGGTACTCCAAGTCCTTCCCCTCTGCATGGGCTGGAGTTCGCCAAGCCATAGCTCCCCGGCCTCCCTGTTCATGGCTTCTCCCCGATGAGGCCGACGCACGTGGCGGTCAGCAAGCGGGTCAGAGCCGACGCGAAGTCCAGATTCCATTCCGGCGGAATCACTTCCGGCTCCTCGGCATAGGCGTCGGTGAGGCGCTCCGGCGGGTTGGCGACCTGCCACAGCGTGGCCGCGAGCGAGTACGCGGCCAGCAAGATGTCGAGCGACCCCGAACGGCCGAGTTCGGGCAGCGCGCTCTCGATGGAATCGGCGAGCGAGAGTGTGGCGGCGGTGCTGATGCGCTTGACCTCGACGACCCGCTCGACGTCCACCTCGTGTTCCAGGTGCAGGTGCAGGTTGGCAAGCAGGTCGCAGAACAACGGGTCCTGGGCCAGGGCTTCGGCCAGTGTCTCGGCGATGCGCGAGGGCGACTTCGCGCCGGGCTCGGCCAGCTTCTCCGACACGGTATTGGACCACCGCACCCAGCCCTCGGCGGACAGATGCAGCAGGACTTCCTTGTACGAGGTGAAGTAGCGGCGTACCGCCGAATAGTGAATTCCGGCGCGGCTGGCGACCGCGGTCAGGGTGACCGACGCGACGCCCGTTTCCATTGCCAGCGAGCGTGCGGCTTCCACGAGGGCCTCCGCACGTTGGCGCTTCTCTTCCTCGGTGCGAGCGCGCTGGAATGTTAGTTGCGCCACCGGCTGAGCCTAACGCACATTGTGTGATTTGCATAACGCACAGGGTTTGTCTACGCCTGGTCGTCTCGGGCCCGCCCGATCATTTGGGCCCAACCGGGGCGTGCCCGATGACGCCGCCTCGCCGGGCTGCCTGGTGACCGGTTGGTAGAAGAGATTGATTGAACGTTTAATCAATAATATGCTGATGTCGTGGGTGCCAGACACGAACAGGCTCAGCGCCGGCGCGACGAGCTGATCGCGGCCGCGTTAGCAGTTTTTGCCCACAAGGGCGTAGATGGCGCATCCATCAAGGACATCGCGCGGGCCGCAGGGGTTACGCCTGGGCTGCTTTACCACTATTTCGACAGTAAAGAGGATCTGGTCACGGCCGTCCTGGCTGAGCGCGGCTTCATGCCGCAGTTGCAAGCATTGCTCGGGGAGCACGCAGATCAACCGGCGACGGTCGTATTGCCGAGGCTGATCCGGGCGTTCGACGAAACGCTTGCGGCCAACGCTGATTTGGTGTCGCTATTTTTTTCGGCCAGTCATGCCGGCACGGCGCTGCAAGACTTCGTCTCCACCGGGCAGCACCTGCTGCAGTCGTATCTGAAATCACGCGTCACGGCCGGGGAACTCCGGCCTGGCCTGCTAGAGGCGGCTGCTCGCACTTTGTTCGCGGCGGTGGCGATCGGTCACAAGACGGGCTATCGAGTCGATGTCGACGAGCTCGTCGAGCTCGTCTTAAACGGGTTGACGACGTAATCACCTGCGGAGGTTGCTATGTCGTATTTGTTCAGCGATCACCAGCGTGCGCTCGCGCCGCTACTGTTCCCCGGTGCGGGGCCAGATGCGTCACGCCGGGGGCCCGTGTTGCCTTACTTCCAGGCACCTCCCATGGTGCCGATCCACAAGCCGGTGTCTGAATTGACCATCGGGCTGCTAGTCAGTCTGGGTGCTCGGGCGCCCGGGCAGCCCCCGCTGCAGCGCACCAATGACCTGTCCTACCGGCTCATCGACCGCAGTGTGCCCAGCGAGCAGATCGTGTTCGACCACGCGACTCCGGCACGTTTCTGGGCCGACGAGGACCTCAACGTCGCGTTTCCCCGCGACCGCATGGCTGAGCTGGAGGCCGAGGGCACCATCGGCGCGTTGGCGCCCGAGGCGGTCAGCATCTGCGGGTCAATCACCAAGTGGGAGCAGCTGGCCACCGACACCGCGCCGCGCATCCGTGACGAATTCGCCCGCCAGAACGTCGACCTGGTGCTGGTGGTGCCGTTCTGCCCGCAGTGCCATCAGGCCGACGCGGTGCTGGCGCGCGCGTTGGAAGCCCGGGGACTGCCCACCCTGATGCTGTCCACCCTGCGTGACATCTCCGAGGCCTACCTGCCGCCCCGCACCGCACTCGTCGACTACCCCATCGGCTCGCCTTGTGGCCGAGTCGGTGACCCCGAACATCAGCGCGCCACCCTACGCGCAGCGCTGACCTGCCCGTTGGACACGACCGCACCCCAGCTGTACCTCGTCGACCTGCCCTATCAGGCCGACGGCGGCCACGACTGGATCGAAACCGTTCAGGCGGCCTACCGCGCCAACCTCGCCAACCTTCGCGAAAACATGCGCCTGCACGGCGGCTTTGAATCCCTGGCCGGCCATGAGAACGACTTCGCGACCCGCTGCAACTGCTAACGAGTCGTTTCGCAAAACAGAAGAGGAATGGCAATGCCGCATTCGAACACCGCTGTGGTGGCTTATCTCGCGTTCGCGGTCGCGGGCGGGTTGGTCGTACGACGGCTGCGCATCGCGGCCGGAATGCGTCGTGGTGACCCAGCGGTCATCGACGCTAAGCGTAAGCGCAACAAGCGTTTCGCCAACAAAATGGTTACCCGTGTCGGGCGAGCCGGTCGCCGACACAGCGTCTTCGCCATCATGGAGTGCACGGGTCGACGCACTGGCCGGCCCTACAGCACCCCGATCCGGGTAGTGGAGCAGCCCGACAGCTTCATCGTCCCGCTCACCTACGGCCCGAAAACCAACTGGTATGTCAACCTGCAGCACAATCCCGGCCTGCTGCACTGGCAGGGCCGCCCAGTCCCAGTAGGCAACCCAACCCCGGTCCCCACCGCTACCGTGGCCCACCTGCTCCCGCCGCCATCGCGGTTCCTGCTCTGGCTCGACGGCACCGACCAGTGCGTGCGCCTGCAGCGGCTTCCCGAATCACCGCACCCCACAAATGATTCGGGAACGAGCGTGACACGGGATGAGCCGTGAGCCGCGCGGCGCAGGCCAGCACGTGCGTTGCGGTCGGTGGGGGCTGCGCGCCGTTTATGTCATGTGAGCCATCGGCCTCATAGCGGGCTAACCACGAGTGCAGCGTCTGACGACGCTCCCACCTTCTCGGCCAGCTGCGAGATCGGCAACAGATCACTTATCGCGGCTAACATGGCCTGATACCGCTGCTCGGCCACGCTCAACCCCCTCATCCAGGGAGTGTCAAGGATCAGCCGAAACCGCTGTAATAAATCAACCGAAACACTGTCAGGCATCACCCGAAGACGAAATGTCAACCATCAACCGACCTCATACAGCTGTTGTGGGGCGGGCGGGGCTCGAACCCGCGACCAACGGATTATGAGTCCGCGGCTCTAACCAACTGAGCTACCGCCCCAGCGCTGCTTGTCACCTTGCCACTTCAGCATTGCTCAGGAGACCTTACCGAAGGCGACGGCGGGTCCCGTGCGGAACCGGACCGCGGCTGCCGGCCCGCGCGCTTCCCCGCGCGGCCGTTTCATCGCCCGCACCGGGCCGAGAATCCTCACACATCGCGCGCAGCGACTCGGCCGCGAACGCGGCGGGGGTGTTAAGCCGGCTCTGAGGAAAGCCACTTGGCACTCGAATTGTGAAACACACGTGGAAGTTGTTTCGTCCCGCCCGTAAAGCAGGAGATGCGCGAAATGAGTTGCGCTGGGCCGCTTCTCTCGCCATCACGTGAGAGACATCCGGGCATTGAGGCCGATGCATCGAGTTTTCCCGCATACTCCAAACGGGTGGATGTCCGAGCGGCCTTCCCAAATTACGCTGATCGCCACACTGTGCGTGACGCCGCGGCGATGTGCGCCAACCGCTGAATGCCATCGGGTCGGTCAGCCATCAATCACGTTGCAGCACTGCTCAATTGGCGCTCAAGTTGCCCGCGCGAATGACCTTTCCGCGGAACTCGCAGCTGCATTCCACCGTGAACCGGCCGAAACAAAACGTATTCTTCCTTTACCTCCCCGTAACCTTCCTCGCTGGTTTCGCGGGAATTTGCGGCGCACACTGCTGCCTTAATACGCGCGTATTACCAAAGAGAAAACAAATCCTGAAAGGAAGTAACGATGGGCAGAACAACTGCGCACCGTCGTCGATCACCTGATGTGCGTGTCGTTCTAGCAGCACTTGCGATTGCGGGGATAGCCGCCGCGCCGATGGTGGCCTTCACCGAGTCCCTCCACCCGGCGAACGCGACGGTGAGCGCCGATCCCACCGATGTCGACTACTACTTCGTTGGCGATGCCGGCGCCGGCGGCGGGGGCGGCGGCTAGGCTGCGGCTCTAACCGACCGAGGTGCCGTACACGTCGCGGCACCTCGGTTGCATTCCGCCATCAGCTGAAGACCGTCTGCCCCTCGGCGTCGAGCAGGTACCGTTCGGTGCCCTCCTCGACGCGGGGGGCGTCGGCGCCCAGCGACACGGCGACCTTGTTGCTGGCGTTGCGCATGACGTCGAAGGTGAGCTCGACGGCCTCGGCCTCGGAAAACCCGGAGCGCACCTCGGCGACGACGTCGGCGACGAGGTGCGCAGGGGTCCAAATTAACCCATCGGTGTAGCGCAGCGCTGCTTTAGCGCGGCGGGTTAACCGACTCGAGTCCTCGTAGCGCTCGATGTCGCCATACAGCGACTCGGATCCCCCGGCGTCCAGCGCGGTGGTCTCGCGCAGCGATTTGCACAGCCGGCAGTTGTGCTGCGCGGCACCACGCAGCCGGACCAGCTCGGCGGTGACAGGGTCCAGCGCCCGCATCCGGGCCACCGCGGGCAGGAACTCGTTGAACACCACGGCGGACGGCTCGGTGGTGTGGTCCCACACGACCGGCCCGGATACCCAGCCCAGATGCTCCGAGCCGACGCCGAGCGCCTCCAGCCCGGCCCGCACCCGCGGCACGAAATCGGCGATGTAGATCTGCGTCACCACGCCAAAGGTGCTGTCGCCCAATGCCTTCCACAACCGCTTGCGCTGCTCACCGGTGACCGCCGACACGTCGGCGCTGAACTGCTCGGCGAACTCGGCTACGACGGCCTCGGCCTCCGACGCGGGCCCGGAAACCTCGACCGCGGACGGTAACGGTGGCAGCGACAAGGTCTGCGCGCACACCCGCCGGACCAGGCCCACAAGGCGCCCGGAGCTGGGGGACCCGGGAAATAAAGCCACCAACTGGGTCAGCATTCCCACACGCTACTGCGCCTGGCTCACCGACGACATGTAGAAGTCCGGAATCCGCAGCGACGGCATGGCCGCCCGGGTGGCCCAGTCGCCCCACTCGCGCGGCAGCGTCTTCTCGCTGGCGCCGGCCTCGGTGGCGCGGCGCAGCAGGTCCAGCGGGCTCTCGTTGAACCGGAAGTTGTTGACCGCCGCGGTCACCTCGCCGTCTTCGATGAGGTAGACCCCGTCGCGGGTCAGGCCGGTGAGCAGCAGCGTCGTGGGGTCGACCTCGCGGATGTACCACAGCGTGGTCAGCAGCAGGCCGCGCTCGGTGCCCGCGATCATGTCGGCGAGCTCGGCCGACCCGCCGGTCATCACCAGGTTGTCGGCGGCGACCGCGACGTTGGCATCGAATTTGTGGGCCGTGGCCCGCGGGTAGGCCAGCGCGTTGATCACCCCGTTGCGGATCCAGTCCACCTGAGAAATCTCCATGCCGTTGTCGAACACCGACACCGTCTCCGAGGAGCTGCTCACCGCGACGAACGGCGTGCACGCCAGCCCGGGCGCCATCGGGTCGGAGAACATGGTCAGCGGCAAATCGGTAAGCCGCTCCCCCACCCGCGTTCCGCCGCCCGGCGCCGAGAGCGCGGTGCGGCCCTCCTCCGCGCCGCGCCCGGCCATCGACCAGGCCAGGTAGATCATCATGTCGGCCACCGTCGACGGCGGCATGATCGTCTCGTAACGCCCCGCGGGCAGCGCGACGCGGCGCTTGGCCCAGCCGAGCCGCATCGCCAGCTGTTCGAGCAGCGAATCGGTGGGCACGTCAACGAAATCGGCGGTGCCGACGCCCGCCCAGGCGCTGGCCTCGCCACGTTTGGCATTGATCTCCACCGCGCCGGTGGGCTGCGTGAAGCGCCGGCGCAGCCCGGTCGACGACGCCAGGAAGGTCGTCGAAACACTATGGTGGGCAAAGCCATACAATCGGTCGGCGCCGCCGAAGCCGCGGCTCAGCGAGTTGGCGACGTCGGAGAACACCAACGGCCCGGTGCCGGGCACCGGCGCGTCCCAATCGGCGGGCTCGCCGGAGCCGGAGAGCAGCGGCGCTGCATCTCCGGCCTCCGGCGCCGATCGGGCCGCCTGCTGGGAAGCCGCGACCAGTCCGGGGATTACCCGCGGATCCACCTCGGCGGAGACCACGGTGCCGATGTGGGCGCTGTCGCCCTGGCGCACCACGGAGATCACGGTGATGCTGCGGTTGACCGAAACCCCGTTGGTGGTCATGGAATTGCCCGCCCAGCGCAACGTCGCCTCGACCTTGTCGGTGACCAGCACCATGGTCTCGCTGGCGCCGCCGAGCTTGGCCGCCTCCTCCAGGACGAGATTGACGGCGTGCTGCGGGGTGATCATCGGGCGCCCTCGCTGACCGTGTTGAGCACGTTGACGCCGCGGAACAGCGCCGACGGGCAGCCGTGGCTGACCGGCGCCACCTGTCCGGGCTGCGCCTTGCCGCAGTTGAACGCGCCGCCCAGTCGCCACGTCGAAGGACCACCCACGGCTTCCAACGAATTCCAGAAGTCGGTGGTGGTGGCCTGATAGGCGACGTCGCGCAGCTGGCCGTCCAGGCGACCGTCGCGAATGCGGAAGAATCGCTGGCCGGTGAACTGAAAGTTGTAGCGCTGCATGTCGATTGACCAGGACTTGTCGCCGACGATGTAGATGCCGTCCTCGACGCGGCCGATCAGGTCCGCGGTACTCACGTCCTCGGCTGCGGGCTGCAGCGACACGTTGGCCATCCGCTGGATCGGCACATGATGCGGCGAGTCTGCGTATGAGCACCCGTTGGAGCGCGGCTGCCCCAGTCGCGGGGCGAACACCCGGTCGAGCTGGTAACCGACGAAGATCCCGTCGCGCACCAGATCCCAGCTCTGCGCGGCCACTCCCTCGTCGTCGTAACCGATGCTGGCCAGGCCGTGCTCGACGGTGCGGTCGGCGGTCACGTTCATCACCGGCGAGCCGTAGCGCATGGTGCCGAGCTTGTCGGGCGTGGCGAACGACGTCCCGGCGTAGGCGGCCTCGTAGCCGATCGCGCGGTCGTATTCGGTTGCGTGCCCGATGGATTCGTGGATGGTCAGCCACAGGTTGGTCGGGTCGATCACCAGATCCGTGGGCCCGGCCACCACGCTGGGCGCCTTGACCTTCTCGGCCAGCAGCGCCGGCAGCTGCGCGAGCTCGTCGGTCCAGTTGAACACCTCGTCGCCGGCCAGCGCCTCCCAGCCGCGTCCCATCGGCGGGGCCAGCGTGCGCATCGAGTCGAAACTGCCCGCCGCGGCGTCGACGGTCACCGCCTCCAGGGACGGCAGCACCCGTACGCGCTGCTGGGTGATCGACGACCCGAACGTGTCGGCGTAGAACGTCTGCTCCTTGACGGCGGTGAGGCCCGCCCACACATGGTCGACGCCGTCGGCCCCAAGCAGGCGCCCCGAGTACTCCTCCAGCACGGCGATCTTCTCGGGCACCGGGATCTCGAACGGGTCGATCCGGTAGTTCGACACCCAGGTGGCGTCGGTGTACACGGGCTCCGCGGCGAGCTCGACGCGCTCGGTGTTCAGCATCGCCAGCGTGGTGGCCACGTGCACGGCGCGGCGCGCGGTCTCGGCCGCCACCGCGGGCGCCAGTTCCGCGTGCGAGGCGAATCCCCACGTGCCGTCGACGATCACCCGCACCGCCAGGCCGACCTCGCGGCTGACGACGGCGGTCTCCAGCTCGCCGTCGCGCAGCTGGATGATCTCGGTGCTGATGCGGTGAAGCCGCAGGTCGGCGTGGCTGGCCCCGGCCCCCTTGGCCGCCGCCAACGCCGCCTCGGCAAGCTCGCGGCGAGGCAGGTCGAGGAAGTCGGAGTCGATCCCCCGGTTCGATGTCACGGCTCCACGTTATCGACCGCTTCCCGCGGCGCGCGGCAGCGCCCGCTTTAATTACCTCCATGGCCAGCGCTGTGCTGAGGAAACAGCCGCGATCCACCGCGCTGGGCTACGCCCTGCTGGCACCCAGCCTGTTCGGAGTCGTCGCCTTTCTGCTGTTGCCGATCCTCGTCGTGATTTGGCTCAGCCTCTACCGCTGGGATCTGCTGGGCCCGCTGCGCTACGTGGGACTGGCCAACTGGCGCTCGGTGCTGACCGACCCGGGCTTCGGCAATTCGCTGGTGGTCACCGCCGTCTTCGTGGCGATCGTCGTCCCCGCGCAGACGGCGCTGGGTCTGCTGGCCGCCGCGATGCTGGCCCGCAGTCTCCCCGGCACCGGCCTGTTCCGCACCGTGTACGTCCTGCCCTGGATCTGCGCGCCGCTCGCGATCGCGGTGCTGTGGCGCTGGATCCTGGCCCCGACCGACGGCGCGGTCAGCACCGTGCTCGGGCACAGCATCGGGTGGCTCTCCGACCCCAGCTTCGCGCTGCCACTGGTCTCGGCGGTGGTCGTGTGGATGAATGTGGGATACGTCGCGCTGTCGTTCCTCGCGGGCCTGCTGGCGATTCCGTCCGACATTTATGCGGCAGCGCGGACCGACGGCGCCACCGCGTGGCAACGGTTCTGGCGCATCACGTTGCCGATGCTGCGCCCGACGACGTTTTTCGTCCTGGTGACCGGGATCGTCAGCACCGCACAGGTTTTCGACACGGTCTACGCCCTCACCGGTGGCGGCCCGGGAGGCAGCACCGATCTGGTGGCCCACCGCATCTACGCTGAGGCGTTCGGCGCGGCGGCGATCGGGCGGGCGTCGGTGATGGCGGTGGTGCTGTTCGTCATCCTGATCGGCGTCACCGTCGTCCAGCATCTCTACTTCCGGCGGCGGATCAGCTATGACCTCGTCTAGTCGCTTGATGAATGCGATCATCTATGCCGGGCTGGTGCTGGGTGCGCTGATCACATTGGTGCCGTTCGGACTCGGCCTGCTGACCTCGTTCACGTCCGCGCACCAGTTCGTGACCGGCACGCCGCTGCAGTTGCCGCGGCCGCCCACGCTGGCCAACTACGCCGACCTGGGCGGCGCCGGGTTCGGCCGCGCGGCGGCGGTGACCGCGCTGATGACGCTGGTGATCCTGGTGGGCCAGCTGACCTTTTCGGTGCTGGCGGCGTACGCGTTCGCGCGCTTGCACTTTCCCGGGCGCGACGCGCTGTTCTGGGTCTACATCGCGACGCTGATGGTGCCCGGGACGGTCACCGTGGTGCCGTTGTACCTGATGATGGCGCAACTGGGTCTGCGCAACACGTTCTGGGCGTTGGTCCTTCCCTTTTTGTTCGGTTCCCCGTACGCGATTTTCCTGCTGCGCGAGCACTTTCGGCTCATCCCTAACGACTTGGTCAACGCCGCGCGCCTCGACGGCGCCAACACGCTGGACGTGATCGTGCACGTGGTGGTCCCGTCCAGCCGGCCGGTGCTGGCCGCCCTGACGCTGATCACCGTGGTCTCGCAGTGGAACAACTTCATGTGGCCGCTGGTGATCACCAGCGGCCACAAGTGGCGGGTGCTCACCGTGGCGACGGCCGACCTGCAGTCGCGGTTCAACTCCCAGTGGACGTTGGTGATGGCGGCGACGACGCTGGCGATCGTGCCGCTGATCACGCTGTTCGTCGGCTTCCAACGCCACATCGTCGCCTCGATCCTGGTTTCCGGGCTCAAATGAGCGGGCGCACAACATGACCCGGCCTCGCTTTTCGACGCTGGTCGCCGGGTCGCTGGTGCTCATCGCGGTGCTGTTGGCCGCCACGGCGGTGCTGCTGGACTACTCCGCCGAGCCCCACGGCGGCAAGATCGTCATCAAGGTGCGGCTGTGGTCCGACCAGATCGCCGCGGCCTATCAGCGGTCGTTCGCGGTCTTCAACCGGGCGCATCCCACCATCGAGGTCCGCACCAACATCGTGTCCTATCCCACCTATTTCGACACGCTGCGCACCGACGTCGCCGGCGGCAGCGCCGACGACATCTTCTGGCTGTCCAACGCCTACCTCGCCGCCTACGCCGACGACGGCCGCCTGCTCGACATCGGCAAGTTGCTCGGCCCGGCAGGCGCCGCGGACTGGGACCCGGCGGTGGTGGACCAGTTCACCCGCGGTGGCGTGCTGTGGGGGGTGCCGCAGCTGACCGACGCCGGTATCGCGCTCTATTACAACGCCGACCTGCTCGAGGCGGCCGGGGTGGATCCCGGGCAGCTCGACGGCCTGCGGTGGAGCCCCGGCGCCGGCGACACCCTGCGCCCCCTGCTGGCCCGGCTGACCATCGACGCCGACGGGAATACGGCGGGCACACCGCGTTTCGATCCCGGGCGGGTCCGCCAGTGGGGCTACAACGCGGCCAACGACCCCCAGGGCATCTATCTGAACTACATCGGCTCGGCGGGTGGGGTGTTCCAGCGGGGCGACGAGTTCGCCTTCGACAATCCCGCGGCGGTGACGGCCTTCCGCTATCTGGTCGGGCTCATCAACGCCGACCACGTCGCGCCGCCGGCCGCCGACACCAACGACAACGGCGACTTCTCCCGCAATCAGTTTGTGGCCGGCCGGATGGCACTGTTCCAGTCCGGCACCTACAACCTGGAGCCGGTGGCCCGCGATGCGCGGTTCCGCTGGGGCGTGGCGATGATGCCAGCCGGCCCCGTCGGCCGGGTGAGCGTCACCAACGGCATTGCCGCAGCGGGTAATTCGGCGACGAAGCATCCGGACGCGGTACGCCAGGTGCTGGCCTGGATGGGCAGCCGCGAGGGCAATGCGTACCTGGGCGACAAGGGCGCCGCGATCCCCGCGGTGCTGTCGGCCCAGCGAATCTACTTCGACCACTGGGCCGCCGAGCGTATCGACGTCACCCCCTTCTTCGCGGTGCTGAACGGCCCGCGCATCCCTGCCCCGAGCGGCGCCGGCTTCGCCGCCGGGTACACGGCTTTGCAGAGCTATTTCAACGAAATGTTCCTGGACCGCGGCGATGTCGGCGCGATGTTGAAGAAGGCTCAGGCCGCGGCCAACGCCGCCGCGCGACGATAGTGTCGTGAATCGATAGTTCCGGAGCACCGTTGTTCTACGGCGAGTCTTCGTCGAAATCGACGTTGGCGCGAAGAAGTACGACCCGTTGTCAAGTGGTTAGTGCAACATTTAGGCGGCTTGGCTAATTAGGTTGGCGAGGCGTTGGGCGGGTGTGTAGAGGTTCAGGGTCGGCCGGGGCCGGCTGTTGAGCTTGTCTTGGATGTGTTTGAGATCGGCTTTGGTGTGGCCGCTGA
>NZ_LZJH01000128.1:0-15088 GCF_001666745.1 Mycobacterium sp. E2699
CGTCCCGACGACACGATCGCTGGCCGTGGTGGCCACCGGACGCCCGGTGCAGCGCGAGACGCCGCTGCCCGGCGCCGTGCTCGCCCGCGTCGCGAGCAGTCACCTGCGCGTCGGCAGCTTCCAGTACGCCGCGTCGCTCGGCGACCCGGGCCTGCTGCGGCGCCTGGCCGACCATGCGATCGCGCGCCACCATCCCGCCGCGGCCGGGGCCGACCGGCCATACCTCGCCCTGTTCGAAGCGGTGGTGGCCGCCCAGGCGTCGCTGGTGGCCCGCTGGATGCTGATCGGGTTCGTCCACGGCGTGATGAACACCGACAACATGACGATCTCCGGCGAAACCATCGACTACGGCCCCTGCGCCTTCATGGAGGCCTACGACCCGGAGACGGTGTTCAGCTCGATCGACTTCTGGGGTCGCTACGCCTACGGCAATCAGCCGGTCGTCGCCGGATGGAACCTGGCCCGATTCGCGGAGACGCTCCTCCCGTTGCTCTCCGACGACGTCGAGGAGGCGGTCGCGCTCGCGGAGGGGTCGTTCGGGGTGTTCCGGCCGGCCTACGACGCCGTGTGGGAGTCCGGCATGCGCTCCAAACTCGGCTTGTCCGGAGATGTTGCGGCACAAGCGGTTACGCGGTTGGTCGACGACCTGCTCACCCTGTTGCAGGAGAGCCACGTCGACTACACCTCCTTCTTCCGCCACCTCGGTCGGGCCGCCCGGGGAGAGGCCGAACCGGCGCGCGGACTCTTCGTCAACCTCGCCGGCTTCGACGCCTGGATGTCGCGCTGGCGGGACCTCGGTCCGGACGCCGACGCGATGGACCGCGCCAACCCGATCTACATCCCGCGCAACCACCTCGTCGAGGAGGCCCTGACCGCGGCGACGGACGGGGACCTCGATCCGCTCGGGCGGCTGCTCAACGCCGTCACCGACCCGTATCGCGAACGACCAGGCCTGCGGCGCTACGCCGATCCGGCGCCGGAGGATTTCGGCAAGTACCAAACGTTCTGCGGCACCTGAGGTTTCGGCCGCACCGGCGGCCTCGAGGACCGCTATGACTGCCTGCAGGTCAACGACATCCGCATCGGCCTGAGCTGAAGCGTTTACAGTTCCCTAGTGACCACAAGCGTCGCGGTGATCGGGGCGGGCCCGGGCGGGCTGGTCGCGGCCCGCTGGTTGATGTCGCAGGGCTTCGAACCGACGATCTTCGACAAGGCGCCGATGCCGGGCGGGCAGTGGACGGGCCTGCCCGGCCTGAGCGGCGTGTGGCCGGCTATGCACACCAACAGCAGTCGCACGCTGACGGCCTTCGGCGACCTCGAGCACACCACCGAAGTCGTCTACCCGCCGAATCGCGCGATCCTCGGCTACTTGCATCGATACGCCGAAACCTTCGGCCTCACCCCCCGCATTCTGCTCAACACGCGGGTCGACCTCGTCAGGCGGCAGGGCACACGGTGGGTCGTTGGTCATGCCGGCGGCGACGAGAGCTTCGCGCGGGTAGTGGTCGCCAGCGGCAGGTTCCACGCCCCGGCGGTCCCCGCCGTGCCGGGCCTCGAGACGTTCGCCGGCTCGGCCGGGGCGATCTCGAGCTACCAATACCGCGACGCCGGCCCGTACCGCGACAAGCGAGTCTTGGTGGCGGGCTGCGCGATCAGCGCCCTCGAGATCGCCGCGGAGCTGGCCCATCTCGGCGCTGCACGCGTGGTGGTGACCCAACGGCGGCAGAGGTACGTCCTGCCGAAGTTCGCCGCCGGGGTGCCCACCGACTACCGGGTCTACACCCGCTACGGCGCCCTGGCCTTCGAGCGCCTGCCCAGGGCCGAGGTCGACCGGCAGCTGAAGGAGATCGTCGTCGAGGCGGCCGGGAGCCCCGACCAGTACGGCGCACCGCGGCCCGATGCGTCCCTCTTCGCGGCCGGGGTCACCCTCAATCAGCATTACCTACCACTGGTCGCCGAGGGCCGGATCACGGTGCGGCCGTGGATAAAGGCCATCGAGGGCACGTGCGTGACGTTCGCGGACGGGCACGCCGAGGACTTCGACGGGATCGTGTTCGGCACCGGGTTCGCGTTGTCTCTGCCCTTCCTGAGCGAGGACATCCGCGCCGTCCTCGACCTCGACGCGGTGCACCTGGACGCCGACCGCTACACGTTCCATCCCGACCTCCCGAATATGGCCTTCATCGGCATGTGGGACCAGTCGGGCGGATACTTCGTGCCGCTGGAACTCCAAGCCAGGTGGATCGCGTACACGTGGGGCGGCGCGATCGCGCCCCTCGATGAGGACGACCAGCGGAGGTCGCTCAAGGGGTACCGCGCGCGACGCGGGTCACCCCAGAAAACCCAAATGAACCTGGCCGCAATGACTTTCGCCCGAGCGGCCGGGGTGGAGCCACAGCTGGACAACTGGCCGCACCTGCGGCGCGCGTTGCTGTTCGGCCCGCTGGCACCGAGCTGCTTTCGGCTCGAAGGCCCGGATGCGTTGGCCCGGGCGTCGACCCGGTTCGCGCGCGAAGCCGCCGCCTTCGGCGCCATCACGTCGAACGAGCTCACCGGGCGCGAAGCGAAATACTGGTCAGCGGTCGAGGGCGCCGCGGGCTGACCGTGCGCGGCCCTACGCCAGTTTGGCGAGCTCCGCCTGCAACTCGTCGAGGCGCCGAAGCGTCTCGTCGCGGGGCTCGGTGGGCAGGTCCAGCAGCACCTGTTGCAACCCGAGGGTGCGGTAGCCCTCCAGCTCCTTTGCAGTCGGCTCGCCCCCGTGAAAGTTGATCACCGGCACGTCGTGGTCGGCGACGCGGCGCAACTCCTCGAGCTGGCCCGACAGCGCCTCAGCCGACGGAGTCATCGCGATCCAGCCGGCATTCAGCCGGGCGATGCGCGGAAAACTCGCCGGCCCGCCGCCCAGATACAGCGGCGGGTACGGCCGCGTCACCGGCTTCGGCCAGCTGTAGATCGGATCGAAATCGACCAATTCGCCGTGGAATTCGGCCTGATCCTGGGTCCAGATCTCGATCATCGCCCGAAGCCGCTCCTCGACCATCCGCCCGCGCACCTTCGGATCGACGCCGTGGTTGGCGATCTCCTCGCGCAGCCAGCCCACCCCCACGCCGAAGCGAAACCGTCCCTGCGAGACCAGATCGAGCGACGCAACGTCCTTGGCCGTCAGGATGGGATCGCGCTGCGGGATCAACGCGATTCCGGTCCCCACCTCGAGGCCCCTGGTCGCGACCGCCGCCGCCGTCAACGCCACGAACGGATCCAGTGTGCGGTAGTACTTCGGCGGAATCGGGCCACCGCCCGGATAGGGGGTCTTGGCGTTGACGGGGATGTGCGAATGCTCGGCCAGGAACAGCGAGGCGAACTCGCGCTCCTCCAGCGCCCGGCCCAGCTCGACGGGGCCGATCCCCTCGTCGGTGACGAATGTCAGGACTCCGAACCGCATGCTTGCTCCCATCGCCGTCACACATTCTCCCCGTCGCGGACCCTTCGGGTCGCGCCCCAGAGCCCGACGCCGATGCCGACCACGGCGCCGCCCAGGCCGATCAGCCGTTGCGAGGGCTTCAGCGCGTCGTGCACGCTCATGCCGCCGAGCAGGTCGGCCGCGTCCGCGCCGCCGGAGGCCAGAAACCAGCCGCGGGTGTCCCTACCCCGCAGCGCCGCCGCAGCGAGCAGCCCGCCGATCAAGGCGTCGCGGTAGCCCATCGAACGCAGCAGCAGTCGCGCGGTCGGCGCCGGCTCGTCCGGATCGCCCCACCAGCGGTTCGCGCGGAGCGGGTCGACGAGAAACGAAATGCCCGACGCGAGACGGATGCCGCCGGCCAGGAGGGCCGCCCGATCAATCGACATGGCCGCAGCCTAGGGCCTATCTCGCGGGTGAACCAGGGTTCACCGAAACGGCTGCTGCCAGACAGCGACGATCCGCCGGTCCGGCGCCGAGAAGTCCGGGCTCGTGATCCCTCTTCGCAAACCTGTTCCCGGCAGACGCATTTGCCGCATCAGCCTTGACGCCCCGCGAACGACGCCGGCATGACCTGCGCGAGTGGTGATCGGTGCGCCGGGACGGTGTCGACAGAAACAATTGTGCATTCGTCTAATAGAAGAGTGGGCGGCGCGGGCTTTGCGAAAGCGTGTGTGCACGAACTGTCCACGGATTATTTTTGTTAACTATGACGGGACAGGGGGATCCGGCAGCACATCCGCAGCACCATTTGAGCCACACGGTCACGCCTCGACGGAAGAAGCTGGCACCCGATCCCGACGTGCGCCGCGCCATTGTGGACGCCGCGTCGAAATCGGTTCGCGAGCAGGGGGTTCGAGGCCTCAGCGTTGCCACGGTGTTGGAACGAGCCCGGCTCAGCACGCGGGCTTTCTATCGGCACTTCGACTCCAAGGACCAATTGGTCGCGGCGGTCTTTCTCGAGATGACGCGCAGCGAGGTGCAGCGGCTGAAATCAAAGATGTCAGAAGCCACCGACCCGGTCGAAGCGGTCGCCGCATGGATCGACGGGCGGCTCGACCTCGCGTTCGATGAGGACATCAAAGCGGAGCTGCACCAGGTGTCTTTGGAGGCCCAATCGAAATCATTCTCCACACCCGAGGCGGTCTCGCCCGCCTACGGTGCGATTCTCGAGCCGTTGATCGAGCAGCTGCAGCGCGGCCTCGAGCTCGGCATCTTCAGGGACATCATCCCGGCGACCGCGGCGAAATCGATCCACGGCGTCGTGTGGGCCGGCACGCAGCGCCAGTGGGCGACGAACCATTGGGACCGCGAGGAGGTCCGCCGACGGGCGGTGCGATTCTGCCTGCGGGGGCTGGGCGTGGCGCCCCACCTCATCGAGCAACTGAGCGCCGGCGAAGCCGCACGTTAGCGGAAGCGCAAACCCTGAAATTCATGTTTTCGGAGACGGGGGTAGGGGGTACCTACGCACTTATGACACGTCTGTGCAACCCCGACGGCCCGGTCAGGCGCGCATGAGCGGCCCGCTATCGCAACGGCGAAACAAGCTCGCCCCCGACCCCAACGTGCGGTGCGCCATCGTGGCCGCGGCGTCCAAATCCATGCACGAGCATGGAGTCCACGGGCTCAGCGTCGCCACCGTGCTGGAGCGCGCTCAGCTGAGCACTCGCGCGTTCTACCGGCACTTCGATTCCAAGGACCAGTTGGTCGCGGCGGTCTTCCTCGAAGAGGCCCGCGTCGAAACGCAGAGACTGAGGGCAAAGATGGCGGACGCCGCCGACCCGGTCGACGCGGTCGTCGCCTGGATCGAAGGGCGACTGGAACGCGCGTTCGGCGAACCCGCCGAGAACGGCGCCCGCCGGCTGCCGATGGACGCGCACACGAAAGCGGTCTCGTCGCCGGAAATGATTGCGCCCGCGTACGGCGCGATCCTCGAGCCGCTCGTCGAGCAGATCGAGCGCGGCCTCGAACTCGGCGTGTTCCACGACGCCGTCCCGGCGACGGCCGCGAAATCGATACACGGCGTGGTGTGGGCCGGCTCGCAGCGGCACGGGCAGACGCAGCCTTGGGACCGCACCGCAATTCGCGAGCGGGTGGTGCGGTTCTGCCTGCGCGGTCTGGGCGTATCGCCCCTAACGATCGAACGGGTCACCGAGGCCGGCGCGGCCGCGGGCTGACCGCGAACACAGCTACTCGGCGGGGCACGCATCGGCAATTTCGCGGCCACGCCGGCCACGACGCCGCCGTCATCCATCCGCGGACCCGCTACCATGGCCGTCATGGCCGAGCCGTCCCCGGCTGGTGACGAGACGTTCGCGCTCAACCGTGCCGAGACGGTTGCCGTACCCAATGACGCGGGTTCGGACGCGGCGGATCGCACGTCCGCGCGCGACTATGACGACGTCCCCGACGAGCCGGCGGCCGACCGCCAGTCCTGGAGCGCCACCTGGCGCAAGGCCGGAGCGCTGCTCGTCGGGGGGCTCGCACTGGCCGGGGCGATCATTCTTGCCTTCTGGCTGTTGAGCCCGGATTCCACCCGCCCTCGGCCGGCAACGCCCAAGGGCGGCGCGACGCCCGCGCCGACGGGCCCGTCGGCGTCCGCCGCTCCGTCGTCCATCGCCTCCACACCGGACCAGGACAACAAGTACGTACAGGACCTGAACGACCACGGCATCTCGTTCGCCAACCCCGAGGCCGCAATCTCGAACGGCAAGATGGTGTGCGATGACATCCGCCGAGGCGTGTCGGTGCCCCAGATCGTCAACGCCTTTCATTCGAGCAATCCGGGCCTCGACGCCGACACTTACGTGAGCATCTCCGTTCGCGCGTACTGTCCGCAAAATGGCAACCTGGTGGGCGGTGGGTCATAGCCGGCGCGGGAAGCGGCGCGCGGCCCGGCGGCCTGTACGGACCGGCGCGGCCGTGACAGACTTCGACACGGCGATTGACGTGTCGTTGAACGTCAGAATGCGAACGGTGCGATATTGATTGGACTTGGCGTTATCGGGGGACACCCGGCAGGGGGTGGGGCATGACTGTCGAGGGCCGCGATGTCCCGACCGGATCGGTGCCTCATCACGTAACACGGCCGACGCGTCGCTCCAAGCAGACGCCCGCCGCGGTGCTCATCGGGGCCGCGGCCTTCGCCGCGGCCGCCCTGGCCGGTCTCATCTCGGTGGGGGTCTACCTGTCGCGTGACAAGACGGCGATGTCGCCGGGCCCGCAGACCGTGACGATCAGCGCCTCGTCGGCCGCGATGTCCCCGGCCGACGGCGCGGACGCCCAATTCCTGTCCATGCTGAACGGCTACGGCATCACCGACAACGGCAAGGCGGCCATCCGCCAGCGGTTCATGGAGTTGGGCCACCACACCTGTTTCCTGCTGTTGCCGCCGCGGCCGCAGTCGCTCGAGCTGACGGTCGGCAACATCTTGTCCGCACAGGACCAGGACAGCGCCGCCGGTAATCGGTGGCCGAAGCGGCTCAGTCATGATGACGCGGAACATTTGGCGCAGTCCGCCGTCGCCGCCTATTGCCCGAGCGCGCAGAAGTAGGTCGGCTAGCTCCCCTGCTGCAACAGCTTGGCCATCTCGGGGATGACGGTCTCAAGGGCCCTGAGCGGCCGCAGCATCACCTTGACCGAAGTGATCTCGCCGTCGTCGTTCCAGTGGATCATGTCGACGCCGTTCACGTGGGTGCCGCCGACGTCGGCGACGAACTCCAGCACGGCGGAGTGGTCGGAATACCACTGCTCGACGTAGTGGAAATCGGTGTCGGCGAACAGCTTCGCCGCCGCGGTCAGGTAGGCGGCGGCCTTGGCCCTGCCCTCTTGTGGGGTGAAAACCGCCGGCGAGTAGAAGACCGCGTCCTCGGCCAGCAGTTCGTGCAAGCCGTCGGTGCGGCCGCCGTCGACGATCTCGATCCAGCGTTGGATAACCGGTGGGGTCACACGGCAAAACTAGCGCCCGGGTTTTCCTACCGGCGCGGGGGTGTGGTGCTGCCGTAGAGGCGCAGGGCCCGGGCCGCCGCGGTGGCGACCTCCCCGCGCAGATCCGAGATCGGTGGGCTGCCTCGCAGATGGATCGAGTTGGAGAGCAGGACCACATAGGTGTCCGAGCCGGGGTCCAGCCACAGCGTGGTTCCGGTGAACCCGGTGTTGCCGAAACTGCCGACGGGAAAGACCGTTCCGCGGGGCCGGGAAAATCCGGTGTCGATGTCCCAGCCGAACCCGAACAGGTTTTGTCCCCTGACCGCCGGATAGTTGGCGGCCCGGGCGGCTTCGTTCGCCGCTTTGAGTTGTTGGGGGGTGTGTCCGGGTTGCTGGGGCGTCGTCATCAGTTCGAGAGTCGCGGGCTGCAGCGGAAAGTCGCTCGGGCGGCCCGCAAGCCGATCGAGCAGCGCCTGCGCATAGACGCCGACATCGTGCGCCGTCGCGAACACGCCGGCATTACCCGCCACTCCCCCCATGCGGCGCGCCGTCGGGTCATGCACGGTGCCACGAAGCAGATAACCGTAATCGGGGTTCTTGCCGGGATCGGCTCGGCTTTCCTCGTCAAGCGCCGTCGGCGCGATGCGCGGCAGGAGGCCGGCGCTCCATGCGCCCGCGGGACAGGGCTCCGGTTCGCGTCCCGGCGGCGCGGGAGCCCAGGCGATCGCAGACCCTCGAATCCGTTGTGGCCCACAGGCTTTGGCTGCGGGAAGGTAGCGGGTCTGCATGATTCCGAGCGGCGCGAAGACGTTTTGCTGAACGTAGTCGTCCTCCGCCTCGCCCGTGACCTTCTCGAGCAGCGCGCCGAGCAGGATGTAGTTGATGTCGGAGTACCGGAAAACCGCGCCGGGGCCCGACTGGAGCGGCGTGCTGAGCGCACGGTGGACGCCTTCCGCTTTGTCGGACCCGTCGAGTCCCCACGGATCGCCGAGGCTTACGTCTATCCCCTCGCCCGACGTGTTCGTCAGCAACATGCGGACGGTCACCTCGGCACGCTGAGGATCGTTCGCCGCGTTGAAGTCCGGCAAGTACTTCTGCACGGGATCGTCGAACTGCACCTTGCCCTGTTCGTACAGCTGCATGATGGCGGTCGCCGTCGCGAGACACTTTGTCAGCGAAGCCAAGTCGAAGATCGTATCCTCGGTCATCGGCTCGGCGGGCGCCGGCGCTCCGTCCAGCCCCGGTTCGCCCGCCAGCTTGCGCGAGCCGTAGGCCTGGTGAAAGGCGACCTTGCCCCCGTGCCCGATCACCACCACCGCACCCGGCAGCCGGCGTGCCGCGATCGCGTCGTTCATCAGCCTGGAGACGGTTGCGAACTCGGGCGCGGGGGGTGCGGCCGGCTCCTCCGGCGGCGGCGGCGCGGGAGGCGGCGGCGCCTGCGAAGCCCGAGGCCCGTCGCTGACGGCTGACGGCGCCACGTAGCCGGGCGCGGAAGCGGCGGCGAGCACGAGCAGGGCGGCGCCAACGGCAATGACCTTTCGCGCCGACCGCTTACCGGGCATGCCGCCAGCGTAGGCGGGATCGGCTGGGCAGTCCTATAGTTGGTGCCCCGTGCCATTCCCATTCACGTCCGGCAGCCGGTGGTTTGCCGTTCCGGCGGGCATGGCGGCAGCCGCCGTCATGCTGGTTCAGTGCAGCGCCGCTTCGTCCGCCCCCGGGGAGACCGTCCTGCCGGTGACGGTCGCAGAGCTCGGCGCGAGCTGGCGGCCCGGCTGTCCCGTCGAACCCGCGCAGCTGCGGCGGGTCGGCGTCGACCACATCGGGTTTGACGGGCAGACCCACCGCGGCGAGCTGATCGTGCACGAAGACCTGGTGCCCGAGGTCCTCGCGATCTTCGAGCGGCTTTACCGGCTGCGCTTTCCCATCGAGAAGATCCGCGCGGTCGACCACTACCCGGCCGCCGATGACGAGCTGTCGATGGAGGACGACAACACCTCAGCGTTCAATTGCCGAAGCATCCCCGGAACCGATCGATGGTCCCTCCACGCCTACGGCCGGGCCATCGACCTCAACCCGCTGCTCAATCCGTGCGTCTACTCCAGCGGCGCGATCGAACCGCGCAACGCCACGGAGTACCTGGACCGCGGCCGCACCGACCCGGGGATCTTTCATGACGGCGACCCGGCCGTTCACGTGTTCACGGACCTCGGCTGGCGGTGGGGTGGCGCCTGGACGACTCCCGTCGACTACCAGCACTTCGAGCGGCCCTAGACGTCCCTAGACGTCCCCTAGACGTCCCCTAGACGTCGTAGTAGAGGGCAAACTCGTACGGCGTCGGCCGCAGGTTGACCGGTGCGATCTCGTAGTCGCGCTTGTAGTCGATCCACGCCTCGATCAGGTCGGGGGTGAACACCCCGCCCTCGGTGAGGTATTCGCTGTCTTCCTCCAGCCGGTCGATGACCGCCGACAGCTGCGTGGGCGCCTGCGGGATCTCGGCCGCCTCTTCCGGGGGCAGCTCGTAGAGGTCCTTGTCGACCGGCGGCGGCGGCTCGATCTTGTTCTTGATGCCGTCCAGCCCCGCCATCAGCTGGGCCGCGAACGAAAGATAGGGATTGCCCGACGAATCGGGGCAACGGAACTCCAGCCGCTTGGTCTTCGGGTTGTTGCCGGTGATCGGGATGCGCACGCACGCCGAGCGGTTGCGCTGGCTGTAGACCAGGTTGATCGGGGCCTCGTAGCCGGGCACCAGCCGCTTGTACGAATTGACGGTGGGGTTGGTGAACGCCAGCAGCGAGGGCGCGTGGTAGAGCAATCCGCCGATGTAATGGCGGGCGGTGTCGGACAGGCCGGCGTAGCCGGTGTCGTCGTACATCAGCGGAATGCCGTCCTTCCACAGCGACTGGTGGCAGTGCATCCCGGACCCGTTGTCGCCGAACAGCGGCTTGGGCATGAACGTCACCGTCTTGCCGGCCTGCCATGCGGTCTGCTTGACGATGTACTTGTACATCTGATGGTCGTCCGCCGCGTGCAGCAAAGTGTTGAACTGGTAGTTGATCTCGGCCTGGCCGCCGCTGCCCACCTCGTGGTGGCCCTTCTCCAGGCTGAAGCCGGCGTTGGTCAGGTGGGTGAGCATTTCGTCGCGCAGGTCGACGTAGTGGTCGGTGGGGGCGACCGGGAAGTACCCGCCCTTGGGGCGGACCTTGTAGCCGAGGTTGGGGCTGCCGTCGGCCTCGGTCGCGTCTCCGGTGTTCCACCACCCGGAGCTCGCGTCCACCTTGTAGAACGAGGTGTCCGTGCGCGAGTCGAAGCTGACGGAATCGAAGATGTAGAACTCGGCTTCCGGGCCGAAGTAGGCGGTGTCCGCGATGCCGGAGCTGATCAGGTAGTTCTCCGCCTTGCGCGCGACGTTGCGCGGGTCGCGCGAATACACCTCCAGGGTGAACGGGTCGTGCACGAAAAAGTTCAGGTTCAGCGTTCTGGCGGCGCGGAACGGGTCGATCGTCGCGGTTTCCGGGTCGGGCAGCAGCAGCATGTCGGACTCGTGGATCGACTGGAACCCGCGAATCGAGGAGCCGTCGAAGGCCAGGCCGTCCTCGAACACGTTCTCGTCGAAGGCGTAGATCGGAATCGTGAAGTGCTGCATGGTCCCCGGCAGGTCGCAGAAGCGGACGTCGACATACTCGATGTCCTGGTCCCTGGCGAGTTTGCAGATATCGTCGGGCGTCGTCTCGGGCACGGAAGCTCCTTCAGGCAATGCTTTTCACGCGGGCAGCGGTGCTGCGATGGCTTTCTCTACGCCGCAACTATTTCGTCCGCGTGACGAGCCCGAGTCGAACCTGTTGCGTCCCATGAAGACCGGGCCGCTCCGGTGGCACTTCCCGGGCTCGTGGCCGATAGTCGTATTCATGCGGCACACCACGAAGCCACCCCGGTAGCAAACGAGCGAGACGGCCCGCGAAATGGGAGAGGTCTTTCAATTTCATCGCGAGATCATCGTCGGCGGCGATGATCCGCTGTCGAAGACGATCGCCGAGGAACTCAGGGGCGCCGGCGCGCGGATTATCAGGATCAACACCGCCGCGGATCTGCTCGGCGCCGGGGTGCACCGGGCCCGCGCCGTCGTCTGCGCCGGGCCCAACGACGCTGTGAATCTCGAAATCGCCTTACTGGCAAGGGAGTACAGTCCGAATGTCCGCGTGGTGGCGCGGCTGGCCAACGACGTGCTGCGGGAAGCGGTCACCGCCGTCAACGGCCCCGGCGCGATACTGGACGTCGCCGACCTCGCCACACCGTCCCTCGTGGAGGCCGTGCTGTCGCGTAACGCGCACCAGTTCGAAACGGCGGGAATCGAATTCGTCGTGTGGGGCGCCGAGGCGCCGTACGACGCGACGCTGCGCGAGATCTACGCCGACTTGGCGCCCGTCGCGGTCGTCCACGGCAAGAACTCACCCACTCCCGGCGAGGTGGTGCCCTGCCCCGGGCGGGATCTGCGGGTCTACGCCGGGGACTGGACGTCGATGATCGGCGTCAAAGACGAACTGGAGGCCCGTGGCATCAAGGTGCCTCCCCCGACGGGGACGCGCTCACGCCATTCCCGGCTCCGACGCGCAATCGATGCCGCGCGGGCCATGCGCGACGACGTCAACCCGATGCTGTTCCCCTCGTTGGCTTTTGCGCTGTTGCTGATACTCGCCTCGACCACCGTGATGCGCCTGACCTATCACAACCCGCGGATGTCGTGGCTCGACGCCCTGTACTTCACCTCCGAGACCATTACGACCGTGGGCTACGGCGAATTCAGCTTCGCCCAGCAGTCCACCGCCCTGCGACTGTACGTGGTCGCGTTGATGTTCGGCGGCGCGATCGTCACCGCCATCCTCGTCGCGTTCCTCGCCGACCTGATGCTCTCGCGCCGATTCGTGAAAACCGCCGGCCTGCTGCGGGCCCGCCACATGCGCAACCACGTCGTCGTCGTGGGGCTGGGTTCCATCGGCGTCCGCGTCGTCAGCGATCTCACCGCCGCCGGATACGACGTCCTGGTGATTGAGCCGGACGAGAACAACCGCTTCCTGCCGACCGTGGCCGACCTCGACGTGCCGGTGATCTTCGGGGATCCCACGATGCGCCAGACCTTGGAATCGGCGCGCGTCGAACGCGCACGCGGGGTGGCGGTGGTGAACCAGGACGACATGGCGAACATCGAGACCGGCATCGTCCTGCTGGAGATACTCGGATCGGACACCAAGGTGCCGATCGTCATGCGCGTTCAGGGCCGGGCGTTGGGCACCGCGGTGAACCGGCGGTTCGGTTTCGAAAACGTGCGGTCGATCGTCGACCTGGCCGCCCCCTGGTTCATCGGCGCGGCGATGGGTTTGCAAGTGCTCGGGACGTTTTGGGTGGGGCAGCGCTCCTTCATGGTCGGCGGAATGCTGGTGGCGCCGGGCAGCGAGCTCGACGGTCTGCGAATGGTGGAACTGTCCACGCAGACGCGCGTCATCGCGATCACGCGACCGGAGGGGCCGGTCAGGTTGCGCCCTCGCCGCGACGCCCGACTCAAGGCCGGCGACACCGTCTACATCATCGGCCCCTACCGCGAGCTGATCACGACCCTGCGCAAGGGCCAGCCCCCACCGGTGACGGCGATCAACGGCGAGCGGGCGGCGACCTTGGCGGCGGCGCGTTCGCACCGGCCGGACCCACGCCCGCCGAGGTGGGCGCCCGACATGGACGCCTGACGGAAGAGGGCACAAGTGCCCTAGCGGTTGCCGGGCGGCCATCGGGACCATGACACGAACGGATTGTCGTGGCCTAGGACGAGATGCGAGATGTCATTCATCATTGTGGCCCCGGAAACGCTGGCCTCGGTTTCCTCGGATCTGGCCAGTATCGGGTCGAGGATCAGCGAAGCCACCGCGGCCGTCGTGGGGCCGACCACGCACCTGACGGCCGCCGCCGCCGATGAAGTGTCAGCCGCCGTCGCGACGTTGTTCGGGTCGCACGGGCAGACCTATCAAGCGCTCAGCGCGCGGGCGTCGACGTTTCATCGGGAGTTCGTGCAGGCCCTGGCCGTGTCCGGAAGCTCGTACGCGGCTGCCGCCCCGACCCTGCAGAGCGTGGTCGACCAGACCGGTGCACTTCCGATTTGCCGGACGATCCAACAGGCAAACGAAAGTCTGCTCAATCGATTCACCCACGCGGTGGGCCGGCTCGAAAGGCCGTTGGTCCCCGTTGGCTGCCGCCGTCGATGATGCCGACCGCCTACCCCTTCGTGCCGATGCTGGACCCGCATCTGAACTTTCCCATCGGCCAGCACAGCGTGACCGGTCTTTCGCTGATCACAGGAGCTGAGGGGCAGCTGATGCGAAGTCTCGCCCTCATCCCGTCGTGGTGGGGCTAGTGTGCAGGAACAATGCGTCGACGAATTCTCTGGGTGCCGGTCTCGGTCGCCGCGGTAATGATGTGCCCGACGGCCGGGCCGGCCGCGGCCGCCGTCGACGCGGAGTGCGGCGTCATCGTGCCGGCGGCCGATCGGCTGGAGAACGTGTTCAACCTGGTGTCTCCCTCCGGTACACCGGCTTATCTGGCGAGCCAGGTTCGGAACGCTCTGGCTCCGCTGCACGGTTTGAAGAGTGCGGCCGCGGTCGACCTTCGCATTCGCTCGGACATGCTGGCGTCCCAGATCGACGCCAGTGATCCCTACCGGCCCGCAAGCCCGGAACAAATCGCCGGCGATCTCGCCAAGGCGAGGCAGCAGTTGGCGACCGCTCGCGACTACTGCGCGCCGTAGTTACTGCTGTCCCCTGCGCCACTGCCGGATCTGGAGGCGCTCGGCGTCCGGCCAGATGGCCTTGGCGGCCGGTGACCCGCAGAAGGTCTCCTCGGCCTGACGCAGGCTCATGTCCACCGCGTGCAGGCCGTCTTCCTGGTGGGCGCGGCACACGACGGTCAGCACCCGGTGCGTGTCCGGGTCCACCTCCTCGGCTTCGATGGTCAACACCACCACGAGCGTGTACCCGGCCCCGGTCGGCAGGTAGAAGGTGAGGTCCCGGCTGTCCAGCGCGCCGCCGTTGGTCACCAGGTAGCCGTCGCCGCTGGGATAGACGGCCTGCCCGACCATCTGGGTGCGTTCGTAATGGTTGCGGTCACCCGGCGCGCGCCACACCGCGAACCGGGTGTTGGCGCTGCCGTTGAACGGGTGTCGCGCGATCGGGATGATCAGCTCGTCGCGGCCGTCGCCGTCGACATCCTGCAACACGACGCCCCCCGGGCTCGACGGCTCCAGTAGCTCGTCGATCGTCTGCACCACCTCGCCCGACGGATCGGTCACGACAACCTTCACCGCGCCCGGCCCGGACAACTCGGGCACGGACCAGTAGGTGACGGCGAAATCGAGTGCGCCGGAATGCATTCGGCAGTCCGAGTGCGGCGACGTGGCCTGCGGGCTGATCGGTGCTGGGCTCTGCGGGCACGGCGGCAGCGCAGTGTCGGCCGCCGCGGTCGGGTAGGTGGGGCACGCCGTGCCCGCGGTGACCATCGCCATGACCGCGACCAGCAGCGGCAGCCGGTGCACTGCTGCGCACCTACCGCTTCGGCGCCGGCTGGGTCGGAGCGGGAGCGGGTGGGGGCTCGGCGGCCGACCGGGACGAGACCGGTAGCGCCGCAGACGACCAGGCGCGGCCCGACCGGTCCTCGAGGTGGCGCGTT